>SLOV01000045.1 GCA_007132345.1 Kiritimatiellia bacterium | reverse complement strand
GGTCCTCTTCCAGGTGGTTGAATCCGGAAGCGACATTCGCGAGCGGGTTTTCCGCGTCGAGGGTGAGCAATCGCGAGACATATCTGGCAATTTCCGCCTGCGCTTCCTCGTCGCGATCAGTCTGTTCCAGGTGGAGCCGGACAAGGTCTTCGAGCAATAGGACATCGGCGGGGCGGCGGCTCAAGGCACGCTGCCAGAAGCGAATGGCTCTATCGGGCTCTCCATTGTGCGCGGCGAAATGGCCGAGGATATGGGGCAACTGCGACCAGTCGAGGTTTGCGACATCCATGGTGGCGAGCGCCTGCTCCATTTCGTCGTGGTTCCCGAGGAGATATGCGAAGACGCCGCGCAGGGTACCCACCTGAGCGGAACGTGGATATTCGCGGGCCAACTCGTCGGCCAGTTGCGAGGCGACAGAGAGTTGGCCACTGGCATAAGCGTAGGCAATGGCGGCGAAGCGATCCGCCGGCAGCAATTCCCGGTCGGGTATCGCGAGGACTCGGGCCATGGTTGTGCCCCAGGTTTCGTTGCGGAGTTGGCCGTGGCGTTTGATGGCAAGCTCCATGGCGCTGGGCTGGGCAAGTGCGGACAGCGGGCCGTGTAGTCGGTCCCAGAGGCGCCTGCTCTCGTCGGTCTGGCCAAGGCGCGCAAGAAGCAGATATCGGTTCAGCATCGCGCTGGTGTTGCCCGGCTCCATATCGAGCGCGGACTGGTAGGCTTCGAGCGCAATGCCCATATCTCCGAGTTCGTCCATAAAGACGCCGAAGTCGTTGGCGACCTTCGCGGAGTGCTGGACCAGACGCTCCGCGAGTCGTCCGATATAATCGGGGCGGGTGCGCGCTTCCTTCAGGTCCGGTATCGTATCGGCCCAGAAACCACGGTGATCTTCGAGCAAGCGGCGGCGCGCCAGGCCGGCGGTGCTCTCGATGCCACGATAGAGGGCGAGGTGCGGCAGGACGCTAACCTCCTGACGGAGCCACGAGGTGGCGGAGACGTCGAGGCTGGCGAAGCGGTCGATGTGGTCATTTTCATAGAGCCATTCGCGCAGGAAGAGGGCGAGGTGGGTGCGTGCCAGCCGCTTGAGCCGCGGATCCTCGATGCGTGTGGCAAGCTGGAGCCGGTACGGCTCGTCGTCGGCGCGCGCCATATTGAGGATCAGGGGGGGGGCGTCGCTTTCCAGCGATGCGAGCGCAAAGAGTTCATCCATCTTTCCGTGGGAGACGAGCACTGCATCGTCGGGCAAGGCGCGGCTGAGATACTGGGTCCAGCGGTAGACGGCGGCCGCCGGTCGCGCATCGATCCACGTGTAGTTGAGTCCTGCCGCCACGCCCAGCATCAAGAGGAGCGGCAGGGTGAACCACCAGGCCGGGCTGCGGCCCTGGGGGTGCGTCCGCTTGGTGTCGATGGCGATGCGGGAAAACCAGTAGGCCATGGCGTAGCCGAAGTAGCCGGCCACAAAGAGGTAGGGCGCCACAATCATGACGCCCATCTCCTGATAAGCCAGGAAGGGGGTGAAGGTCGTGGGAACGAGCTGCACCAGGGCCAGGATTGTTAAGAGGCCATAGACCACAAGACTCCCTTTGGGCTCCTCGGTCACGGGGGTTTGCTGTGCGGCGAGGAAGGCGAGGATCCAGGGGATGACCGCAAACATGGCCACGAGCAGCCAGCCGATATCGCCGGCCACAGTGGCCACCTGTTGCAGAGAGGCCGCCACGACAGCGTGCAGGGCCTCCGTGGCGGAGACGCCGCCGATGTAGGCCTGGGCGGGATGCCGCATATAGCCTCTGGCCGCATAGCCGAAGAGGCCCAACCCCGCCAGCCATGCCGCGCCGGCCAGAAGGATCTGGCGTGCCGGAACCTTCGCCCGGCGCACGGCATGCAGCACGGCGATCACGGCCATGGGCGGCCCCATCAGCAGCATGGCCGGATATTCGGCCAGGCCGATCCCCAGCGCGAAGGCGAACAGGGCCAGGCTTCCCGCGCCGCCACCACGCAAAAACCGGGCCAGCAACCAGAGGGTCAGCATGAGCAGAAAGATGTGAAGGGCCAGCGGGTGTGCGCGGGTGCTGACGCTCCAGAACGGCACGCTGCCGAGCAGATAGAGCGATGCGGCCAGCCCGCAAAAGGCATCGGCGTCCGGCGCCTCGCCACGGCGGAGGTAATGGATGCCGCACCCCGCCATGATGTCGAAAAAGAGATAAATGCTGAGCGCCCCCAGGATCGCGCAGAGGACGCCCACGCTGAAGGCGCTGTTCTGCCCAAATCCGGAAAAGGCACCCACCAACAGCCCCCATAAGGGATGGAGCAGTTGGGGAAACGGGTCGAGTCCCGAGTAGGCGTAGAGGGTGCGCGCCGATTCTCCCGGAACCGGAACGAAGCCTGCCGTGGCGGTGTAGAGCAGCACGGCACCCAGTGCGGGCAGCAGCCCCAGGATGGCCTGGAAGCCCCCATTGGATGACGGCAATGGTACAGAACGTTGTTTCATTGATGCAACCTGACAAAGCAAAACCGTATCCACTCGCTATGCGCAGAACAAGTGCATTGTCTTTCCGCCGGTGCGGGTTTCAGCTTGGAGACCGCATGGGAGCGTTGGTAGGGTACGGCACGGTTCGGAAATTCCCTGATGGGCCAAGGAGCACAGTAATATGTCGATTGCAAAAGTTATCGAAGTGATTGCGGAAGGAAATACGATTCAGAACGCCGTCGAGGCCGCCGCCGAAGACACGGCGAAACGGGTGCGGAACGTCCGGCAGGTCAACGTCGAGAACATTCAGGCCGTGGTGGAAGACGGGCGCGTGGTGAAGTATCGCGTCAATGCCAAGGTCACCTTCGTGGTCGACTGAACCGGCGGACCCCGCGGAGGAGCAACTGCATGAGATATCTCTCGGGAATTCAGCCATCGGGCAAGCTGCACCTTGGCAACTACTTTGCCATGATGAAGCCGATGCTGGAGGCGCAGGAGCGGGCCAACGTCTTCGCGTTCATTGCTGACTATCATGCCATGACCACGGTCCAGGACCCGGCGCTCCTGCGCGAATCCTGCCGCGAAGTGGCGCTCGATTTTCTCGCCTGCGGCTTGGACCCCACGCGCAGCGTCTTTTATCGGCAGAGCGATGTACCGGAGGTGCATGAACTCTCCTGGTTCCTCTCCGTGCTCGCCCCAATGGGCCTGCTGGAGCGCTGCCATTCGTTCAAGGACAAGACATCGCGCGGCATCGCCGCCAGCCATGGCCTCTTCGCGTATCCGGTTCTCATGGCCGCCGACATCCTCATGATGCAGTCCGACGTGGTGCCGGTGGGCCGCGACCAGAAGCAGCATCTGGAGGTGGCGCGCGACCTGGCCATCAAGTTCAACAACGCCTTCGGCGAATCGTTCAAGGTCCCCGAGCCCGCGATCCGCGAAGAGGTCGCGGTGGTGCCGGGGCTGGACGGACAGAAGATGTCCAAGTCCTACAACAACACGATCGAGATTTTCGGGGCGCCGAAAGAGACCCGCAAGAAGTTCATGCGCATTGTCACCGATTCGAAAACGGTCGAAGAGCCGAAAGACCCCGAGACGAGTGTCATCTTTCAACTCTATGCCCTGTTCGCCGAGAGCGGGGAACGTGCGGAAATGGCGAACCGCTTTCGCGCCGGCGGTTATGGATATGGCGACGCCAAGAAAGCGCTGCACGAGAAATTCGAGAGTGTGTTCGGGCCGATGCGGGAGAAGCGGGAAGCCCTCGCCCGCGACCCGGCCTACCTGGACGATGTTCTGGCGGATGGCGCCCGGCGGGCCCGCGCCGTGGCCGACGAAACCCTGGCCATGGCCCGCCAGGCGGTGGGTCTGCATTGAAGCACAGCGCGTCGGGCGACGAGACGGCAAGCATGAGCGATAACGCTGAATATACAGTTGCCCTCGACGTCTTCGAGGGCCCGCTCGATCTGCTGCTCTACCTCATTAAGAAGAACGAGGTCGACATCTACGATATCCCCATCGAAACCATCACGCGGCAGTACATGGACTATCTGAAGCTGATGCGCATGCTCGACCTGAACATCGCCGGTGAGTTTCTCGTGATGGCCGCCACGCTCATGATGATCAAGAGCCGCATGCTGCTCCCGGTCGAAGACCGCGCCGAGGAAGAGGAAGAAGAGGAGGGCGCCGATCCACGCTGGGACCTGATCCGGCAACTGGTGGAGTACAAGAAGTTCAAGGACGCCGCGATGTTCCTCGAGCAGTTGGAGGAGCGGCAGGGCAACGTCTTTCTGCGCGAGGGCGACCATGTCGAGCTGGGGCCCGAGCCGGAGCTGGCCCTGGGGGATGTGGGCATCTTCGATCTCATCAGCGCCTTCCAGGAGGCGCTCGACAAGGCGCCGCAGGAATCGCTGACGGAGATCATGGCCGACCGCTTCACCGTCGAAGAGATGGTGGACCGGTTTATCACGCGTATGACGCGTGAGGAGCGGGTTTGCCTGCGGACCGTCTTCTCCGAGATGCAGTCGAGGTCGGAGATCGTCACGGCCTTTCTTGCCATTCTTGAACTCATCAAACTCAAACAGGTGCGTGCCCTGCAGGATGGCGTCTTTGGCGACATTATCCTGGAGCGGCACGAGGAATGGGGTGCGCCGATGGAGGCGCTTTCCGGAGACGTATAATGGCCGAAGTCGAAACCATTCCGGAACTCAAAGAGATCCTCGGGGCAGTCCTCTTTGCCGCGAAAAAGCCGGTCACCCCCGCGGAGCTGGCCACCCTGCTGAAGAACACGGCGCGCGAAGAGGGTGGCGCCACGGAGGCGTTTGCCGCCCTCAAGTCGCGTGATGTCGAGGCGGCGCTGGGCGAGCTGCGCGAGGATTTGAGCCGCGCCACACTCGGATTCGGGATCGCGGAAGTCGCCGGGGGGTATCGCCTGGAGAACGACGTCGGCTGCGGTCCCTGGCTGCGGCAGTTCCTGCAGCGCGGAAAGACGAATCGCCTGACGCGCCCCGCCCTGGAAACGCTGGCCATCATCGCCTACCGCCAACCCTGCACCCGCGCGGAAATCGAGAAGGTCCGCGGCGTCGCGGTGGATCAAATCGTGCGGAACCTGCTCGAGTTGCAGCTTATCCGGATTGCGGGCCGCAGCGAACTCCCTGGGCGCCCCTGGCTCTTCGGCACGACCCAGAAGTTTCTCGAGCACTTTGGACTCAACGAGCTTTCACAGTTGCCGGGGGTCGAGGAGTTGCGGCGCATGGAGGCGCAGCGCGCCCGGGAGCAGGAAGCGACGCGCCCCGCCGGGCCGTCAACGGAACCCGAGGCCGAACCGGCCCAGGCGACCGCCGAGGAAGAGGAGGCCGCGCGGGAGGATGAGGTGGCCACGGCCGCCTATCTGGCCGAAACGGGACCCGAGGACGCGCCGCGCGAGGCCGGCGATGCCGCGGCTGGGGCCGACGAGCCCGAGAAACGGGAACCGGACGACCTCGATGAGGACGAAGACGATGACGAAGACGACGACGAATTCGATGAAGATGACGAGGATGAGGACGAGGATGATGACGAGGATGAGTTCGACTGAGCGACTGGGGCCGCAATGAATCTTGAAGAATGGCGAAAACAGATCGACGCGATCGACGAGCAGCTTATCTCGCTCCTGAACGAGCGGACCGCCCTGGCGCTCCAGATCGGGAAGCGGAAGCAGGAGGAGGGTGCGGAGGTCTATGTGCCGGCCCGGGAAAAGGCCGTACTCGACCGGGTGGCGCAACTGAACCAGGGGCCGCTGCCGGACGATGCCATCCGGGCCATCTACCGCGAGATTATGTCAGCCAGCATCTCGCTGGAACAGCCGGTGCGCGTTGCGTATCTCGGGCCGCCGGCCACGTTCACGCATCAGGCCGCGCGCCTCCGGTTCGGCGCCAGTGTGGAGTACCTGCCCTGCCAGACCATCGCGGAGGTCTTCGGCGCCGTGCAGCGCGGCACCTGCGCTTATGGAGTGGCCCCCATAGAGAATTCGACCGAGGGTTCGGTGAACTCGACGCTCGACGAGTTGATGGTTTCGCCCATCCGGATTTATGCGGAGATGTACGCGCCGATTTCACATCACCTCATGAGCCTGCATAACGAGATTGAGAAGGTGTATAGCCACCCGCAGGTCTTCGGGCAGTGCCGTGTCTGGCTGGCCACCCACCTGCCGCGCGCCGAGCAGGTGCCGGTTTCGAGCACGTCCCGCGCGGCGCAGCTCGCGAAGCAGGAGCCCGCATCGGCGGCGGTGGGCAGCGAGTTGGCGGCGGAGCTGCACGGCCTGCCGATTGTGCATCGCCATATCGAAGACAAGGCCGGCAACGCGACCCGCTTCATTGTGCTGGCAAAGCGGTATGGCGGGCCGACCGGCACGGACAAGACGTCCATCGCCTTCTCGGTTCAGGATCGTGTGGGCGCCCTGCACGAGGCGCTGGCGGCCTTCGAGCGCCATCGCCTGAACCTGGCGCGCATCGAGTCGAGGCCGAGCAAATCGAAGGCGTGGGAATATATGTTTATGGTCGACCTCGAAGGGCATGCCGAGGACGAGCCGGTGCGCAATGCCCTGCGTGATCTCGCCGAGCATTGTACCACGCTGACCATCCTCGGCTCCTACCCGCGGGAAGCGGCCCTGCTGGGGGCGGAATAACCATGACGACGGGGCAATCCAAGGCTGCCATGAGGTCGCTCTCCGATCTGGCGAATCCACATGTCGACGGGTTAACCCCCTACGAGACCGGGCGGCCGGTCGAGGACCTGCTCCGGGAGATGGGCTGGACGGATGCGGCGTCGATTGTGAAGCTCGCCTCGAACGAGAACGCGCTGGGGCCGTCGCCCATGGCCATGGAGGCGATGCAGCGCGCCCTCAGTCAATCGCATCGCTATCCGGATGGGGGCGCCTACGCCTTGAAGGCGGCGCTCTCCGAACACTTGCAGGTCGCGCCTGACGCCATCCTGCCCTGCAACGGAAGCAACGAGGCCATCGAGCTCCTGGGGCACGCGTTTCTTGGGCCCGAGCGGGGCATCGTCATGGGCGAGCGTGCCTTCGTGGTCTACCGGCTGGTCGCCGACCTGATGCAGGCGGAAACCCGGATGGCGCCCATGCCCGCGTTCACGCACGATGTCGAGGCACTGCTGGCCGCCATCACGCCGAAAACGCGCCTGGTGTTTATCGCTAACCCCAACAATCCGACCGGCACCCAGGTGACGGAGGAAGCGCTGGTGCGCCTGGTCGAGCAGGTGCCGGATCATGTGGCCGTCGTCATCGACGAAGCCTATATCGAATTACTCCCGCCCGATCGGCAGCCGGACACGCTGCGTTTTGTCCGGGAAGGACGGCCGGTCTTTCTGCTGCGCACCTTTTCGAAGACCTACGGCCTCGCGGCGTTGCGCCTCGGCTATGTCGTCGCGCCCGCGGAGGGTATCGGTCTGCTGAACCGGGTGCGACAACCGTTCCATGTCAATGCCGTGGCGCAGGCGGGCGCGATCGCGGCGCTACGCGATGAAGGGTTCGTGGAAGAGACGCGCCGGACGGTGCGCGAGGGCCTCGACTTCCTGGAGCAGGCCATGCAGGAGATGGGACTGGCAACGGTGCCCTCCGCCGTGAACTTTCTGCTGATCGAGACCGGGCGCGGCCGGGAGGTCTTTATGGCGTTGCAACGGGAGGGCGTCATTGTGCGGCCGATGAACGGGTACGGCCTGCCGGACCATATTCGCGTCACGGTCGGGACTCCGGCCGAAAACCGGCGTTTCGTGGATGCGCTGCGCAAAGTGCTCGCGGCGGGGGAAGCGGCGTGAACGGGATAGCGGCGAATCGCATCGCCATCATCGGGCTGGGTCTGATGGGCGGCTCGATCGGGCTGGGTCTGCGCCGCTGCGGCTTTCGCGGCCAGGTCATCGGTTATGCGCGGCGCGAGGAAGTGCGGACCTTTGCGATGGAGCAGGGGATGGTAGACGAGGCGACCGGGGCCCCGGCCGATGCGGTGCGCGGCGCCGATCTGGTGGTGCTGTGTCTACCCATTCTCGCAAACGCGGAGATCCTCGGGGTCTGTCGTTCCGCGCTGGCGCCAGGTTGCCTGGTGACCGATGTCGGGAGCACGAAAGGCGATCTCGAGCGGGCGGTTCTGCCGGTGTTGCAAGGCACCGGCGCCCTCTTTGTGGGCAGCCACCCCATTGCCGGTTCGGAGCAGCAGGGGGCGGAAGCGGCGCGCGACGATTTGTACGAGAACGCGTTGGTTGTGGTGACGCCACCCGCCGCTCGGGAAGCGCCGGAGGCAGTCGAACAGGTCTGTTCCTTCTGGCGGGGCCTGGGGGCGCGGGTCGAAACCATGAGTGCCGAGCAGCACGACGCGATTCTGGGCCGGACCAGCCATTTGCCGCATCTCGCCGCCAGTGCGCTCGCGCTCGCGGTGGGCCGTGAAGACAACGCCACGGCGCTCGGCGCTTTCTGCGGCCCGGGGTTCGTCGATACGACAAGGGTGGCGGAAGGTTCTCCCTCGGTATGGCTGGACATCATCCGTACAAATCGGCACAACGTAGTTTCTGAGTTGACCGCCCTCTCGGAAGCCGTCGCCTCGTTTTGCGATGCGGTTGCGGCGGAGGACGACGCGCGGGTTTTCGAACTGCTGCGGGAGGCGCAGCAGGCCCGTCAGGCGATCATGCAGAGACGCAACGGGACTTCCGGAACATGAAGCATCGAAAAGCCGCACATGGAAAAACCCAGGCCACCGTGCTGGCAGGTGAGCATGTAGGTGGCACCCTGGAGGTGCCTGGCGATAAGAGCATTTCGCATCGTGTGGCGATTCTCTCGGCGTTGGCCAGCGGCAACTCCAAGATCATCGGCTACCTGCAGTGCGAGGATTGCGTGAACACGTTGCGCGGTCTGGAACAGTTTGGCGCCGAGAGCATCATTGACGAAGAAGGGGACCTGGTCATCAGCGGCACCGGGGGGCGCTTTCATGAGGCGCACGAGGGCCTGGACCTTGGCAACTCCGGAACCGGCATCCGCCTGCTTGCGGGCATCGCCGCGGGTCTTCCGTTCGGCACCAAACTCTTTGGCGACGATTCGTTGAGCAAGCGGCCGATGCGGCGGGTCTGCGATCCGCTCGAGAAGATGGGGGCCACGGTGACCTGGCATGGCGAACCGGGGTTTCCGCCGATGTCCATTCGCGGCGGCGACCTTCAGGGCATCGACTATACGCTCCCGGTGGCGTCGGCCCAGGTGAAGTCCTGTTTGCTGCTGGCGACGCTCTTTGCCGAAGGTATGACGACCTTGCACGAACCACGCGCCACGCGCGACCATACGGAACGGCTCATGCGCGTGCTGCAAATTCCGGTCGAAGTCGAGAACCTGACGGTTCGCTGCCCGGGCTATGGCGACGACTTCCCCGAACTCGAGCCGCAGGAATGGTATGTGCCCGGCGATTTTTCCTCGGCCGCTTTCTGGATGGTCGCCGTGGCCGCCACGGAGGGGCGAACCGCGGTTTTACAGAACGTGGGGCTTAACGGGCGCCGCACGGCCTTACTGAATGTATTGCGGCGCATGGGCGCGGATGTCGAAGTGGAACAAGTCAGCGACCCGGCCGACGTGGAGCCCTATGGCGACGTCAAGATCAAAGGCGCCGCGCTGAAGGGCACCACGGTGAAGGGGCGAGAGATTCCGAATTTGATCGACGAACTTCCCCTGGTCGCGGTGCTGGGCGCGCTGGCGGAGGGCGAAACGACAATCGCGGATGCCAGAGAGTTGCGCGTGAAAGAGTCTGACCGAATCGCCACGATGGTGCGTAATCTCAAACATCTTTCGGTGGATGTGGAAGAACGCGAAGACGGGATGGTGGTGCGTGGCCCGGCAAACTTGACGCCGTGCGGAGTGATCGACAGCCACGGCGACCACCGTATCGCGATGGCCATGGCCATTCTCGCGCTCTATTGCAGCGAGCCGGTCACGATTCGCGGCATCGCCTGTACGGAAACGTCATACCCCGGGTTCTGGTATGACCTGCATCATATGGGAGCACAGGTTGAATTCTGAACAGATCACGGTTGCGATCGATGGCCCCTCCGCTTCGGGCAAGTCGACGGTGTCGCGCGAAGTGGCGCGGGCGCTCGGTTTCGTCTATGTCGATTCCGGTTCGCTCTATCGGGGCATCACCTGGAAGGCGCTGCAGGAGGGGGTGAGCTGCCGCGACCGCGACGCGGTACTCGCGATGGTGGCCCAGATGCGGATCGAGTTCTTTCTCGACGAGCGGGTGGTCCGGTTTCGGATCGATGGCGTGGACCCCGGGCAGGATATCCGGGCGCAGGGCGTGGTGGACAATGTGAGCGATGTAGCGGCGATTGCGGAGGTGCGCCAGTTTATCAACCGGCATCTGCGCGGCATGACCGCTTTCGGGCCGCTGGTGATGGAAGGCCGCGACATCGGGTCGGTGGTGTTTCCCGATTCGCCCCACAAGTATTACCTCGATGCGGACCCCGAGGAACGGGC
>SLOV01000082.1 GCA_007132345.1 Kiritimatiellia bacterium | reverse complement strand
CGCGATGTGAAGCCCCCACTCTCGACCGGCTCAAACGCTTCCCCTTCGGTGTGCAGCAGAAGCATAGCCTCTACACCGGTGCGGGCGTTGACCCAGGCAATGCCTTCGTCTGGAGGGGCGAGTTACACGAGCCCACGCAGATGGGCTGCGATATTTCGCATGGTTTCGTAGTGTTTTGCAGGGCCTCCGCTTGCCGGAGGCCGCGTCTGGGCCACGCCCAACACGCGGCGGACGGCCTGTGATCGTCTACGATTCCGAATTTATCAACGCACCCGATACGTAGCGGCGTTGCAACTTCTGCAGATCGGCGTCGTGCAACTCTGCTGCCGTCCCCTCACAGACTCCTCGCTCATCGCCCAGGACGGCGATCTACCAGAGGGTATTGACTTGCCGGCTGGCGGCCAGATGCCGGTCTCGGGAGAGCAGCAGCAATTCATGGTGCAGGGCCGAAGCGGCGATTACACGGTCAAAAGGATCGGCTTGTTTCAGACGCAGCGTCATGGCCAATTCGGCAATTGCTGGGCTGATCGCCAGGATGCGGAACGCACCCGCCACTTCGTCAAGCAGCTCGCCCAGCGAACCGGAAAGCGTGATACGCCCGCGCTTTGACAGAAGCGCAATCTCAAGAAGCGTCATATCGCTGATTGCCAGGTCCCCTTCTTCCGCCTGCTCGATAATTCTCCGGGCGCCCTTTCCCAGGCGCGGATCGTTGGCAAGGGCCCAGAGAACCGCATGGGTATCGAGCAGGACCTTCATTTCCGCTTTGCCCACTCCTCAGGGGTTGTGCTGGGTTCGTCGATGTCGTCGTCCGTGCGAATCAGGAGATCACGACAGCGCCCCAGAACCGAAGAGCCTGCGGGTTTGTCCGCGGTGATGCGCAGTGTCCCTTCTCGCGTCTTGACCCATACATCTTCTCCCGACAAGACCGTTTGCCGTACCCGCGGGAAATCCCTCAGGAGTGTGCTAACATTCGTCCGCATACCCCTTAATTTGTCAGATTATTTGTCAAATGTCAACTTGGTCGTGTGCCACAAATTTGCTGGTAATTCGACGGCATTCACAAGACTTCTCAAGGGGAAAAGGTTTTGCGTTAGGATTATTAACAGTGCAGCCGTCTATTGCAGATGCGTATAAGGCCACCCATCTTGTTCGGCGCGGAGCCCGACTGTAAATCCGCCCGACCAATCACAACAGCCGAACAATGGAACTTTTCTTCCACGACGACAACCGCCGCCTGGAGGGGCGAGTTACACGAGCCCGCACACATGAAGGGATCTATTTCGCTTGTTTCATCGTTCCTGTTCCCGCCCGGCCACACCGTAGCGGGCGTGTTGATCTATTCGGCGCGCGGGCGGGATGTCCAAACACCAACGCGCCTTCGAGAAGGCGCGCAAGAAAGCGGGTCCCCACCTACGCTCGCTACGGCGGGCAGGCGAGAACCCGCACCAAAATTTTGCGCTTTCTTGAAAGCGCTTTTTCCGGGGGTTCTTGAACCCCCGGGCAACTCAACGGATGACAGCCCCGTCCTTCACGATGCAATGGTGCACAGCGCTGGATCGCAGGAGGCCACGGAGCGAATTGAATAAATCAACACACCCGCTACGGCGTGGCGGGCATTGCGGCGGTGCGCGATGTGAAGCCCCCACTCTCGACCGGCTCAAACGCTTCCCCTTCGGTGTGCAGCAGAAGCATAGCCTCTACACCGGTGCGGGCGTTGACCCAGGCCATGCCTTCGTCTGGTGGCATGACCAAGAGAGCGGTCGCGATGCCGTCGGCCTCCATGCAGGTATCCGCGACGACCACCGCGGAGGCGACCTGGTTGGTAACCGGATGCCCCGTGCGCGAATCGAGAATGTGGCTGTAATGCGTACCGTCCGGCCCGACAAAATAGTTCCGATAGTCCCCAGAGGTGGCGACGGCAGCGTTTGTGAGATGAAGCACGCGAAGGGGCGTGCGCCCGTGCAACGCAGCGCCGGGGGACTCGATGCCGATCCGCCACGGCACACCGTCCTGATTCATGCCCAGCACGCGAAGATCGCCGCCGATCTCGACATAGACGTTCGTGTGGCCTTCCTCCACAAGAAGTTCCAGAACATCGTCGACCGCAAAGCCTTTTGCGATGCCGCTCAGATTGAGTTCGATCTCGGGGTGGCGCTTCATGATCTGCTGAATGCCTGGAACCGAGAGGCGCCGATACCCGGTGCGGGCGCGGGCGGCTTCAACCTCCTGCTGCGATGGAGGCGCCAGCCGGGGCGCGGCCGTGCCGAATCCCCACAAATCGATCAACGGCCCCAACGTCGGGTCGAAGGCGCCGTCGGTGTCCGCACTGAGCTGCAACGCGTAGCGGGTCACATCCGCAAACTCGCGGGAGACGCGAAACGGCTGGATCTGGCGATAGGCATTAAAGGCGGAAATTTCGCTCTCCTCCACCCAGGGCGACATCTGGCGGTTGATTTCTACGAGCCGCTCGTCGATACGCTGCTGAAGGGCGCGAAGGTCACTGCGACGTCCCTGAAAATCGGGCAGCTTGATCTCGTAGACCGTACCCATCGTCTGCCCGCGCAGCACGCGAAACCCATCGGCCTTAAGATCGCGGGTATAAGTAAAAGCGAAGAAGGCGAGAAGGAGCGCCACCGCGATGACGGTCCT
>SLOV01000186.1 GCA_007132345.1 Kiritimatiellia bacterium | reverse complement strand
TACGTGCTGCCGCCGGGGGGCGAGTCGATGCTGGAACTGCGGGAAGCGCGCCGCCACGCCAGTGCTCATTGCTGGCGCTGGGCCTTGCGATACGCGCGCTGGCTTCGCTGGGTGCCATTCGTCCGTATGGTCGGCGTCACCGGCTCCGTGGCGGTGCACAACGCCGAGGATACGGCAGACATCGATCTCTTCTGCGTCACCGCGCCGCAACGGATGTGGGTGGCCCGCTTTGGCATGGCCCTGCTTTCGAGGGTGTCGCGCCGGTTTCTCCCTTTTCGGGCCTGCCTCAACACATCGGTATCCGAGGCGGAAATGGAGTTGCCGGACCAGAACCTCTACATCGCCCATCAGATCGCACTCATGGTTCCCGTATGGGGAGAGACCGTCTATCGCCGCTTCATGGCATCGAACGGTTGGGTGCGCAATTTCTTTCCGCAGTTCAAACCGGACGAGCAGGGGGCTGTCGCGGAACAGGCAACCCCCCGCCTGGTCCGGGGGATCGAGTGGCTGCTGGGGGGGCGATGGGGTGCATGGCTGAACCGGCGGATCTATCGGCTTGGGCTTCGCACGGCCATGCAGCGCAACTGCCCGGGACCGGAGGACGACCCGGCGCGGATCCATCAATCCCGGCGACTAGAGAGTTTTCGCCTCGTCACGAGTCATGTGCATGAGATCCATGAACGCTTCGCGCAGTGCTGGCGCAAGCGAATGGGGGAGCGCCATACCATTCATGACACCGCCCGTCTCTTCGGACTGGACCCCGACGCCCCGCCTCCTCCTCTCGCTCCCAAAAAGGCCGAGCGGGCACGACGGCGCGCGAGTTATTACAAGGCCGTGGGGCGCTATTTCGATGAAGAGGCCGGGGCTTTCTCGGACCGCTATTTCGCAAACCTCACGTTGCAACGCATCCGCAGCGCCTTTCGCGAGGCGACGCATCGTTATCCTTTTCGCAATGCCCTCGAAATCGGCATGGGTCCTGGCCTCGATCTCGAATACTGGGGCCGGGAGCGGCCCGACGCGCAATTCACCGGTCTGGACATCTCGCCAGCCATGGTGGCGGAGTCGGAGCGTCGGGTTCGTGAGGCGGGGCTGACGAATGTCCGCTGCGCGGTGGGTTCGGTGGAGGACCTCGCGAAGCTCTTTCCAGGGGAGCGCTTCGATATGGTGTATGTCTATTTCGGTGCGCTCAACACCGTGGCCGATCTCAGCGTGGCCGCCCGCGCCATCCGCGGTTGCATGAAAGAGGACGGGGTGGCGGTGCTGACCTTCGTAAATCGCTGGTTCATGGAAGAGACGCTGCGGTATTTGCTCACCTTCCGCTGGCGCCGCGCCTTTGCCCGGTGGCGCCGGGTATGGGGTGGCTATGCGAACGACCGTTCTCTGGAGAGCCGCTGTTACTCGCCTCGGCAGGTGCGCCGCGCCTTTGCGCCCTTGCTGCGCAATGTGCATACCGAAGGTTTTTCGATTCTGCACCCCGCGTGGTATCGCGATAAGTGGGTGAAGCGCTATCCGCGCTTTTGCGACTGGCTCTGGCGCGCTGACCGCTTTCTATCGCGCACGCCGTTCTGGTGCTTCGGGGAGTATGGGCTTTATGTCTTCAAACCGCGCGATCACGTCCGCAAGGGCCGCCCTCGGATTGCCGAAGCGGAGCGCGCATCGGTCGAGGAAGGCGTGGTGACGGGATCGCAGCCGGATCGAACTGCCGAACGCCTCGACCAGTGAGCGATCCAGCGGGCGCCCCAGGGTGGTGAGTGGCCGTTCCTCCACCGGCATGCCGGTCAGTTCGGAAAGCAGCCCGCAGAAGTCCTGCTGCCGCAGTGGGGGCAGGGTCAGGTTATAGCTCTGCCCCGCTTCTCCGTGCAGGGTGACGTGGCGGATCAATCGGGCGCAGTCCTCGACATGCAGGAGGCTCATCCAGTTTCGGCCCGATCCGTAACAGGGCACGCTGCGCTGCCTGGCCATGGGGGCCGCGTAGAAGGTAGCGAACCAGGAGCCCGCCCCGAGAATCCAGGGCGGCCGCACCATCATAACGGGCAGGTCGCCGCGCGCCTGGCTCTGGAGCAGGGGCCGCTCGCCCCGGATATAGGCGCGGGCAAAACTGGTCGGCTGGAGCGGGGTCTGCTCGTCCACCCACTCTTCGCCGCGATTGCCATACATGAGAGAACCCGAGACATAGAGGACACGCGGTGGGTGGGCCAGCCGGCGGAGCGTCTGCAAGAGGCGGATATTGGCGCGTGCCCCGCGCAGGCCGGCGAGGGTTCGCCGCCAGGGCGAGCGGCCGGGCAGGCGCGCCATATGCACCACGTGCGTTGGCGGGTCGCGCGTGATCTGGTTCAGGTCGAAGTCCCTCAGGCTCCCATGCACAAGGCGTAGGCGCGCGGCGTCGATCCCGGGTTTGCGTCGGTGTACCAGCAGCGAAAGGCGGGTGTCCGGTTCCTCGGCCAGGAACTCGCGCAGAACGGCGGAGCCCACAAACCCTGACCCGCCGAGAAGAAGAATATGCCGCGCCATGAGGAGAGAAAAGTGGAGCGGGAGACGGGAATCGAACCCGTGACGTTCAGCTTGGGAAGCTGACATTCTACCGCTGAATTACTCCCGCATCCTCGTTCCAGTTACCATACTCTTTCAGGAGTGCCAAGCGCGGAAGAAAGAAAATTGCTGATGCGCCCTGCGGGAGGTCAGAACCCCGGGGCGGCTGGTGGGGTCCTGGAGAACGATAGAAAGAGTTGGGGTTATCACTTCAGCTTGATCAGTCGGGTCTTTTCGGTTATTCAGTGACGCTGAGGTTGAGGTTCCATTTGTAGCTTACAATGGCACTGGTAGAGGTTCCAAAACACCAGGGGTGCCGTCTTGTCTGTTGTCGCGAGGTTGCCATGAAGAAGTGCTGTTTGTTGGGTTCGTTCTTGATTGCCTGGCTCGCCGCCTTCGCCTGTTTTGCCTCGCTTGACTTGCTCGCCCTGCAAAGAGTCAAGAGCGCCACTGCGCTCGTCTCTGCTGGCCAGCATCAGGTGACCTCTGCCACCGCCTTCTGCATAGACAAGCGGGGATACTTTCTCACCAATGCTCATGTCGTTGATTCCCTCGACGAGGCAGAACTGAAGCTGGTTCTGGACCCAGGCACCCTGGACGAAAAGGTGGTTTCTGCTTCGATTCGAAGAATCGATAAGGAAGCAGATCTTGCGCTACTGTTTGCAGAATGTGAGCCAGGGGGCGTTTTGGAACTGGATGATGAGGTTCAGCTTTTCGAGACGATGGACGCTATCGGGGCCGGTTATCCATTTGGACAGGCTCTTGCCACTGCTGAAGGCGAATACCCATCCATTAGCATAAACGTCGGCAAAGTGACTTCTTTGCGCATGAGAGATGGGCTTCTCAGCGAGATCCAAATCGACACCGTCCTGAACCCGGGGAATTCGGGTGGACCTCTCATGAAGGCTGACGGGAAAGTTATCGGGGTCATTGCCCGGGGCATCCCAGGGAGTGGGGTGAATTTCGCGATTCCTTCCCACGTAGTAACTACTTTTCTTGCGAAACCGATTCTTGAAGCGCAAGCCCCGGCATCCGTTTCGTGGAACGAGCGTAACGAAGAGATTGTGGTCGACGCGACGGTCACGACGTTTGTGAGTGGGGCGCAACCGGATCGGGTCGTGATGCTTCTTGGCGAAGAATCGAACCGACGGGAGATCAAGCCCTCCTTAGAGAAGAACGGAAGCTACTCCTTCAGGGTCGCATTGATGTCTGAGCCGCAGGAAAGGGCGCCCTTGAGAGCCATCATCCAGTTTCCCGAAGCGGTCGTCGAATGTCGAGTTGAAGACGTTGATATTGAAACGTCCGAAGGAGCGATTGCTTTGCGGGATATCGCAAGATACGACAGCGAATCCGACCTTTTGACCCTGGTGAATGGCGAGGAGGTTGCCGCCCAGGGTGATGCTATCGCCATGCTGAGGTTTACCTTGGCAGGCAAGCAGATCCAGGCCGACCTTTTCGGTGCGAAGTCATTAAAGATTCTTCACGATCCCGTACCAAGGGAGCATGGCTATGTTGTGGTTGCCTACCAGGACGAGGAGGAATTAGCTCGTGTGTCGGGTGCGATCTTCCTCGAGGGAGTGCCGAGGACGGTCGCAGGGAGCAGGTTGGGAAGATCCATGGCTGCGACGCGGCCCAGGGGGTTGAGCGGTATCGAGTCCCGGCCGGAGTTCGGCCCATCTCCCATCGAGATCAAATTGCCCGCCTTAATCTCCAACATTACGATGGCGGGTTCAGGGCGATTCCTGTTGATTCAGATGCCCAAATTGAGGTCGCTTGGTATCTTCGATGTAGCAGAAGCGAGGGTTGTGCGTTACATCGATTTGCCATCGGAGGACGTTATGGTTGCAGGAGGCGCCAGCGAGTTCATCGTGTTGGTTCCCGAAACCAGGACGATACAGCGATGGAGTCTCGAAACGTTCGAAAGACAATTGGCAAAAATGTTGCCTTTTTCAGGAGTTGTGAAGTGCATCGAGATGGGTTACGCGACCGATGGCCCGCTTCTTGTTCACTGGGCCGCTGGAACCAGGGCATTGGACCAGGCATCGTACAGTTTCCTGGACGCGAGAACGTTCGATGTTATCGAGGTTACATTCGCCGAGGGTAGTCACTTCCGGAACACCTCTTTTCGGGATAGAGTGCATCTGAGGATGTCCGCCGATGGATCTGTTGTCGGTGCATGGGCGACCAGCCACAGTCCGCAGGGATTAGGCAGCGGCATACTCTCTGGAAATCGCGTGAGGACCCATTATGAGCATCAATCGGTGGGGTACATTAAGCCCGGCCCGGCCGGTCAATATCTCTATACGATGCGGGGCGTGTACTCCCCGAATCTCAACAGGGTCTTCCCGCAGATGGGAGATACGATGGTCGTGCCATCGACATCGCCTGCCTATTATCTTGGTTGCCCGTCTCCCGGGTTTCACGACGGGCAGGGGGCAATGTTCTCGCTCTATGTGACCGGTAATCCCGCCCCGGTCTGCCCGTTGCCCGCCTTCCCTGAGTTGGTATTGCAAGCGAACTACTGGGAAAGTGAAGACTTAACGCTGGATAAGCGGGTCTGGTTCATCCCCCAGGCAAACCTTGTCGTTACAGTTCCCATGGAGAACGATCGGCTGGTGCTTCGTCAGTTTGAAATTCGAACGGCCCTTGCCGAGTCTGATATCGATTACCTGTTCGTTGAAAGTATTCCCGTTTCAACCGCAGAGGTCGGCCAGGAATATCTCTACCAAGTTGAGGTGTTGAGCAGTGCGGGCGATGTGACGTATAGCCTGGCAAGTGGGCCAGGCGGTATGGAGGTCAGCTCCGATGGGCTTCTCTTGTGGGACGTTCCCGAATCACAAACCGGCAATGCAAACGTGATTCTCTCTATTCAGGATCGCAGCGGCCAGCAGATCTACCATTCGTTCAGCATCGCCGTACGGTAGCAGGTATGGCAAGAATGGTGCGCGTTTCGCGCAAGTGTTGGTAAATCCTCGCCCGATGTTGCGTTTGTGGCTACCACGCGAAGCCGGCGAAGATCACGGGGCCTGTGAAGCTCAGGTCGACCTCGACGATCTCCGATTTGTCGGTGACATCGACGTCAATGTGACGGTATCCGCCGCCCGCGAAAAGATTCTTGGTCAGGTAGAGGTGCGCAGCGGCCTCGTACTCGATATAGGTGCCGTCCACGTCGTCGAATTTCCACGACATGCCCAGTGCGTGCCCTCGCAGATAGAGGCGGTTAAAGGGCCGCAGCCAGAGCCGGGCGCCCACGATCGGCATCGGCGCCTGGGCCTTGGCGCGGGCCCGGCCGACGTTCGGGGCAGAGGCACTGCCTTCGAGTTGAAAGTACTGGATGCCGCCCAGGAGCCCGCCACCCACTCGGTTCAGGCCCAGGTTCAGGCCGAGATAGCCCCGGATGATCTCTACCTCGACTTCGGAGGAAACGTCGGCATTCACCGGGAGGCGTAGATCGCGGAAGACAATGGTCCGGCTGATGGTCTCGCGCGCCGAGGAGCTGAAGTTCAGGTAGGACGCGCCAACCTCCAGCGTGGAGCCAAACGAAAGCGAGATGCCCCAGGCGGTTTCGTCATCGTAACCAAAATCGTCTTCCACATCGAAACGGGTTCCTTCCAGGCCGTCGATGCCCACGGAGGCATCGCCAGAGACGGAGAACATCCAGTACGAGCCCTCGATCTGAGCCAACGCGGGCAGGAACGGGAGGAAGAGCGTGAACAGAATGGTGAAGAAGATGGTTTGGCGGCGGTGCATGTCACTCCTCATGGGTATCGACTTCCTTGATGCGTGGTCTCTATATGCGGAAGCGGACGGTATGGCAAGCATGGGCCGGAAGGGCGGGGCCGGACGGGAGTGAGCATCTGCGATTCGTTGCACGCCTCGTCGGTTCTCTGCATGCCCGCCTTCAGGCGGTCTGGCAGGGGAGCGCTTCCGGCTAAAGCCGGTACTACGAACGGGGGGAGTCCTGCCTTCAGGCGGTCTGGCAGGGGAGCGTTTCCGGCTAAAGCCGGTACTACAAACGGGCGGATCCTCCCACGACACCTGCTTGTAGTCCCGCCTTCAGGCGGCAAGGGCCATAATGAGAATTGCCGGGAAGGGCGGGGGCCTTCTCCTCATATGGCGAGAGAGGGGAGGGGGCGTTGCGATTCGGTGCACAGATGCGTAAGGTGGGCGTCGATGAGTTCGCAGAAGAAGCAGACGCTCGTGCTGGTGGGACATGGCTCGCATTACAATCGCCAGTCGAGCGCGCCGGTGTTTCAGCATGCGGCGCGGATGCGGAAGCGCGGGTTGTTTGACGAAGTGCGGGTCGGCTTCTGGAAAGAGGAGCCCTCTCTGGCGCGCTGTCTGGATGGCCTCTCGGCGGGCGTGGCCACCGTTGTGCCACTCTTTATGTCGAGCGGCTATTTCACCGAGCAGGTCGTTCCCCGCGAGATGAAGCTGTCCGGTTCCCTGACGCAGAGGGGGGCGTTGTCGATCCGGTATACCGGCCCCATTGGCGCGCATGCGGGTATTGCCGACTTGATCCGCGAGCGGGCACGGGAGGCGGGCGCGGATGCGAGCACGGCCATCGCGGTGCTGGGCCATGGCACGCCGCGAAATCCGAACTCGGAGAAGACGATCTACGAGCAGGCGGAACGCGTGGCGAAGGCACGCGAGTTCGCGGAGGTGGTCACCGTGTTCCTTGACCAGGAGCCGGGGATGGGCCGCATCTGGGAATTGACCCGGGCCTATCATGTGGTGGTGGTGCCGCTCTTCATGAGCGACGGGTGGCATGTGGATGAAACCATACCCGATGAACTGGGCCTGTCGGGTCAGCAGGCGCTTCGTGGTGAACGGGTCATGAGTTACACGCCGGCGATCGGCACCCACCCGCGCATCTCCGGTATCATCGATGCCTTGATCCGCGATTTTACGGAGTAGATGCATGCAGACGCGAAATTCTAACCCGCAAGCCGACTGGCCCGAGGCCCTGCTTCGCTCTCTCCTGGAGCAGGGGTCCGTGCACATCGGCGAAATCACGATCGAACGCGATGGCTCTGATTTCGTTTTGCTGGGTCCGCCGGGCGAGGTCGAGAGGCAGGAGATGGACCTGCCGACGGAGGCGTTCCGGCAGTGGGTCCGCCGAACAGAAGAGGGCGCCTATCGGCCTCTCTCCGGCGCGCTGACCCTGCGGCGTGGCTGGAAGCGGCGCTGCGCGGGTTTGGCACAACTTATCGAGGACCTGGACGCCATATATCCGATGGCTCTGCAGCATGTGCACCTCTTTCGGCAGGGACGCCTGCCGGGCGTCGGACCCAGCGAAGTCCTGGCTCGGCAGGGTGTTTTGAAAGATGGGGAAGAGGCGGAGCCAGCGCTGGCAGAGGCCGTTACCGCCAGTCTCTGTTCCCGGTGCGCCCGTGTTCCTGCCTGGGGGGATCGCCCCAACATGGCCGCCAACGCGATTCCCTGCCCGGAACCATGCAGTTTATGGGTTTCGCTGTATCGGGTTGGAGCGGGGTGGGGCGACGAGCGACCGGAGCCGGCCGAGCCCGATCTTGCGGTAGGTTTTGCCGAATTTACGAAGCCGGGCAATCCGACGCGCGAAGCCCTGCTGCAACACCTGGTCGCGCCCTCCGACGGGGTCTCTGGGAAGACGCCCTGATTTCAGTGGCAGGAGGAGAAATAGGGTCTTTCGCTCTGGAACGGGTTGTTTGGGCCTGCTGAAGCAGGTACTACGAGCGGTTTTTCGCCGGATCTTCGCCCGTTTGTAGAGGCGGCAAGGGCCATACTGGGAATTGCTGCCCAGAAGCGATACGCGCTCGAACCGGCATTGCGGGCTTGATTCGCCCCGCGAGTTCGGTGAAATTGTGCACAGCTTTATCAACAAGGCAGCGCACAAGGACGAACAAGTGGACCGGTTAGAACCATGCGAGGAAGAACAGGCGGCTGTTCCGGGCTCCTCCAGTGAAGAGCAGAGGGGGCCATTTCGGCTCTCCATCACGCCTGCGGAGGTCAATCAACTGCCGCGCCGGGTCTATGATGGGCGTATCGAACTCATTCGGGACGAAGCAGGATTGAAAAAGGCACTGAAGGTGCTGCGCCGCGAATCGGTGCTGGGCTTCGACACGGAGACCCGGCCCGCCTTCAAGAAAGGCGAAGCGTATCTCCCTTCCTTGCTGCAACTTGCAGGCCAGGATGGAGTCTATGTCTTCCAGTTGAGCCAGTTCGATGACCTTGGCCCGCTCTTTTCGATTCTGGAGAAGAAGCAGATTCTCAAAGTGGGCGTGGCCATGGGCTATGATGTCCGGAAATTGCAGGAACTGTGCCCATTCGAGGCCGCGGGGTTTCTCGATCTCGAAAAATTGACCGACAGTGTCGGCATTCAGAATAACGGCCTGCGCAAATTGTCGGCCATTGTGCTGGGCTTTCGAATCTCGAAAGGCGAGCAGCGCTCGAACTGGGCACGCGTTGATCTCACGGAACGCCAGTTGATTTATGCCGCGACCGATGCGTGGGTGAGTCGCGAGATTTATCGCGCCCTGATCGAAGCGGGTGCGGCGGTGCAGGTTGAAGGTTGAAGGTTGAAGGTTGCAGGTTGAAGGGCGGGTTCACCCGCACCCGAGGATCGTCTTATGGCTTCAGATAACGCCCGCCTCGCTGCCGCACGGCAGCTCTTCACGCAGATTGCGGCGCAATTAGACGCCCGTTTTTCCGTTCATCTATGGGATGGCTCCACCATTCCAATGGGCCGGGAGGTCGAGCCGGGCTTTTCTATGTCGATCCGGCATCCTGGCGCACTTGGCACTCTGATGCGGCGACCGACGGCGGAGAATCTTGTGCTGCAGTATGTGAAAGGGCACATCGAGATCGATGGGGACCTGATTGACTTTGCCGGGATGCTCCGGGAAAAGGGGCAGCGGCAGCGCATGAAGGGGTTAAAGAAATGGCCGCTCCTAAAAACGGCCTTTCCGTTGCTCTTCGCGCCTGTCCCGCGCGTTGACGTGGAGCATGCCTACCGCGACGAGGAAACGGGCCGGCAACAGGCGCGCCGCGACAACAAAGCCTTTATCCAATTCCATTACGACATCAGCAACGAGTTCTACGCCCTCTTTCTCGGCAAAGAGATGCAGTACTCCTGTGGCTACTTCACCGACGCGGCAAACTCCATTGATCAGGCGCAGGAAGACAAACTGGAGATGATCTGCCGGAAACTCCGCCTCAAGCCGGGCGAGCGCTTTCTCGATATCGGCTGCGGTTGGGGCGGGCTGGTCTGTCACGCCGCGCAGCATCACGGTGTGCAGGCGCATGGTGTGACCCTTTCGCAGAAGCAGTTGGACTTTGCGCGCGAGAAGATCAAGCGCCTGGGCCTGGAGGATCGCGTGAAGGTTGAGTTGCGCGACTATTCGACGCTGGAGGGCACCTACGACAAGATCGCCAGCATCGGTATGTTCGAGCACATCGGCATTGCCAACATGCCGACCTATTTCCGCAAGCTGCATTCGCTTTTGCGGGAGCGGGGCGTGTTGCTCAACCACGGCATTTCGCGCCGGGCCAAGCCGACGCGGCGCGCGGTGAAGCGGATCCGTCCCGAGCGCCGCTTATTGTTGAAGTACATCTTTCCCGGCAGCGAGCTGGACAACGTGGGGCACACGGTCGACACCATGGAAATCTGCGGGTTCGAGGTGCATGACGTCGAGGCGTGGCGCGAGCATTATGCGCTGACGGCGCGCCACTGGTATCGCGGCCTCATGGCGCACCGCGAGGAGGCGATCGCGCAGGTGGGCCCTGAGAAGTTCCGGATGTGGGCGCTCTATCTGGCCGGGGCCTCGGTGGGCTTTGCGGATGGCTCGATTCACATCTGCCAGGTGCTCGGCACGCGCCATGCGCGTGGCGCTTCCGGCATTCCACTGACGCGCGCCGATCTGTATGCGTGAACCGGGCCGGGGCTCAGGTTGAGTTCTGGCACCCCTTCAGGGTGCGGTTTGGTGTGGTTCTTTGACTGGTCGTCAGGCGTGGATGGTTCGCAGGAGAATGGGTTATTCCCACCGAATCTGATTCACCC
>SLOV01000327.1 GCA_007132345.1 Kiritimatiellia bacterium | reverse complement strand
CCTTTCGATGCCGTGGCGCAGCACATGGGGATCCGGTTCAACGTCTATGCGACCGAGCTGGGCATATCGGATGCCTCTCTTCTGGTTCCTGACCTGGGTGGGGTGCTCTATTTTTCGCGGCACGAGGTCATCGACCTGGCGGGACTCTGCGATCGCACGATCGCGCAACTGCACCGGAAAGAGGATCCCGATGCGATGCGGGAACATATTCTGGCACTGCGCCCAACCTTTATTCGCGTGCATAACGTCTGGTCTGTCCGGTCCGGTTTGTTCGGTGACGATCGTTTCCGGGAGTCGTATGCCGCCATTCATGAATCCGTTTGTCCGTGGGCGAAGTCGAGCGGGCATGTTGGCGTCTATTCGGGGGATTATGTCCGGTTGGATGCAGTGCCCGACCTGCAACGCCTGACGCAGTTGCGCGAGAGTGGTCTGAGGAGAATCCTGACGCAGCCGGTGGACGCGGAGGAGGCGCGTCCTTTCCCGCGCAGTTGAGAGTGTGTTGATTGGTTCCGGGTTGCAGATGGTGACAGGCCGCCCGCCGCGTGTTGGGCATGGGCCTGACGCGGCCTCCGGCAAGCGGAGGCCCTACAAGTACGTTGAACCATGGCGGCCCGATCTGACCACGCGATTCTGTTGCCCGATCTGGCTTGGCTCCCGGCGCATGCGCCGGGTAGGGTGGGCCGCCGATCAGATAGACGAGATCCCGTGGCAGCGACAGGCAAGTCGCCGAACTGTCCGAAAGAAAAGAGGTTGCTCATGAAAAGATGTCTGTGTGTGTCGATGCTTCTGCTTAGCGTTGTATGGATCGCGGCCGGCCAGGAGCCCTCGTGGCAGCCTTCGCTGCCGACCCCGCGGGATGCCGTTGAGGTGCGCCTGGAGATGGCGGAGGAGGGCGATATTCTCCACTGGGGCGTGGTCGTTGATGGCGATAGCTGGGTCCGTCCGATTCGCGGCTATCGGCCTGAGGGCTCGACGCTCTATGGCAATGCGGTGCGCACGCCGTTTCGGGATGGAAGGGTGACGATCGGTCCGTTCGATGACCCGAACCAGGTGGTTACGGCCGTGATTTTTGCTCTCCTGCGCGCCGACGGCTCCTGGGACAATAATGACGGGGAGGACTACGAGATTCCTGTGAGTCTTGGGCGCATTTCGTTCTATCCGGAGAGCCCCACGCTCCACGACACGATTGAAGTGATCGTGCACGACAGTCAGCCCGGCGGGAATCTGCGGTGGGGCGCGAACGTTGAGCGCGGGACCTGGCAGCCTTTGAACCCGGTCTATTGGCCGATCGATAGCTCCATGGCGTCGGATGGCGTGGGACTGAACACTCCACTTCCCGATCCGGACGAGGAAGGTGTCTCCACCCTGCGCATTGGGCCCTTCCATCACGGCGGGCAGGTGATTCGGTCCCTGCACTTTGCCGTCAACTGGGGGGACGAGTGGGACACGGACGGGGGGCGCAACTACAACATCGAGGTCGATTGGCGGGTCGAATCGCATCCCGAACCTATTCGTATTGTTTATCCGGCGGAGAGCCATATTGCCGGGGAGGAGCTGGAAGTTGTGGCGGAAGCGCCGCATCTTGACCGCCTGGAATTCTGGCTCAGCGGCCGGCGCCTGGGCGCTGTTTCGGGGCCGCCCTTTGCGCGGACGCTGGACCTGAGCCGGCTGCCGTATGGGCCGTATGAGGTGGTGGCCCGGAGTGTGGGCGAAGAAGCGGTGCAACTCGACGCCGTGACATTCTGGCATGTACCGTCCACAGACACGAAGCCGCTGCCTGAGGGCATCGGGTTCGGCGCCACCGACCATGGTGACGGCACGGTCACCTTCGCGCTGCATGCGCCGGGCAAGCGGTTTGTCTCGCTCGTTGGCGATTTCAACTGCTGGGACCCGGACACGGACCGCATGCATCTTTCTCCGGAAGGCACGTGGTGGATTACCCGTGCCCTGGAGGCGGGCACCTGGCGCTACCAGTATTACATCGATGGCGAGAGGGGGCTCGGCGACCCGTATGCACGGGAAGTGGACTGGACCAATGACCGGGGCGAGAAGGGGTGGATGCCCAAGCATGCCCGCACGGTCCTGCGGCTTGGCGAGCCCCCGTTCGAGTGGACGGCCACCGACTACCAGCGTCCGCGCCTCGACGAGTTGGTGGTGTACGAGCTGTATATCGAGGATTTCGTCCCCGGCGAGGGGTTCCTCGGCATGATCGAGAAGCTCGACTATATTCGCGACCTCGGCTTCAATGCGATCGAGCCGTTGCCCTGGCATCCCTGGCCGGGTCACGAGAGCTGGGGCTATAATCCGGCTTTCCACTTCGCGGTGGAGCAACTTTATGGAACACCGAACGAACTCAAGCGGCTGATTGACGAAGCGCATCAGCGCGGCATGGCGGTGATCATCGACATGGTCCTGAATCATATGGAGTGGGGCTCGCCCCTCTACCAGTTGTATGGCCGCGACTATGAGGCGAGTCCCTTCTTCCGTGAGTATCACGGGCACAACTGGGGCTTTCCCAAAATCGACCAGCAATCGCCTGCTGTGAAGCGATACGTTGCGGATGTGATCCGTTTCTGGATCGAGGAGTACCGGATCGACGGGTTCCGTTACGACGCGACCCGATGGACGGGTTGGTCCGGTTACAACGATTGGGGCGCGAGCTGGTATGCCT
>SLOV01000130.1 GCA_007132345.1 Kiritimatiellia bacterium | reverse complement strand
TTCGCGATAGAGCTACGGATGGCAGGCCGACAATCCCCTATTCCTGCGGGTCGACTTCCACGGCCTCCGCGGCAGCGGTTTCTGATTGAGGGATAGCCTCTTCGGAAGCCGGCGCCTCACCACCGAGTTTCAGGAAGATCTCCCGCTGGACGCTTTCGATTTCCGAGAGTTTCAGCTCCGGGTCGGGAACGGCAAAGATCTCGCCCGTGCCGCGATGCTCGTAGAGCCGGATCTTTACACCATCCTCGCGCACGGCGACATCACGCTCCACGAAGAGGCGTTTGCGTTCGAGCATGACGGCGAGAATAAAGATGACGTTCCGATTGCGCTCGTCTTCGGTCTCGATGAGTTCCCGCAACAGCGCTTCGGCATTTTCTTTGCGAAGCGGCTCGGCTTTCCTGGGGGGCGGCGCGCGGTAGACCCCTTTCCAGACGCTGAGGGCGCCCTCGCGCAAACCGTCATGCCAGGCTTCCTGCAGGTAATCCTCCCGCACATAACCGCCCTCGCCGAAAACGAGACGCGAGCAGATGGTCCGCCCGTCTTCAAACGGCGCACCGGTGGCGGTGCATACATGACCGCGGGAGGACAGGTTCCAGTCCTGACTCATGGTTGTTTGTGTTCCTCTGTGTTGTCGTCCGTCGCCGCATCGGGAAAGCGCTCTTGCAGCTCGCGCAATACGCGTTCCCGCTCGCGGGGCCGTCCGGCGCGTTCGAAGGCGTCGGCCGCCTCGCGCAGGGCGGCGGGGGTGAGTTCGGGATCGTCGAAAAGAATGCCAACGCTCATGAAGAGGCGGGCGGCCTCTCCCCATTGCTCGCGGGCGCCCGCCACCTGGGCGAGCCCGTAGATGGCGCGGGCACGCACTTCGACCAGGTCCTCGTCCGAAGCGCGCGCGGCCGCACGCTCCAAGTAACGGTAGGCGGTCTCCCAATCTTCGTGCTGTATCGCAATATGACCGCGCCGGAAGGATGCCTCTACACCTTCCGGGGTCGCCGCATCCGCTGCAACGGCGCGCTCGTAGGCAGCGGCGGCACCCGTCAAATCGCCGCTCCCTTCGAGTGCGCGGCCAAGGAGCGTGGCGCCGATTTCGCGCCAGGCCGGATCGGGGCGTTTTTCGAGTGCTGCTGCCGCGGCCTCCGCCCCGTCGTAAGAAGCTTCGGCCAGGCGCCTGCGCGCCAGCCATTCGAGCCAGGCGGCATCGAGGTCATCCTCTACCGGGGTGCCCAGCAGGGCCTGCAGGGCATCCGCTGCCTCGCCTTCCTCGCCCGCGCGCTGCAGGAGACCGGCAAGGGCCAGCAGCGTGCGGTTCCGGAGCGCGGGCTGCGGGGATGCCTCCAGCGCTTCACGGAGGAACGAAGCGGCGGCGTCCAGTTCATCCGCCTGCTCTTTCAGGTGGCCAAGCCAGTAGAGGGCATCGGCGCGCCGCTCCGTTTCGGGGTAATCGGCGAGCAGCTTTTCGAGGCCGGCAGCGGCATCGCGCGGCAGCCCGAGTTGAAGGTCGGCGAGGGCCTTCTGATAGAGGGCCGACTCGCGCAAGGGCGAGTCGGTATGGTCCGCAATCAGGCGGGCCCAGCTTTGCACGGCTTCCTCGGTTCGCCCGATGCGGGCCTGACAGGCCGCCAGGCCGAACCAGGCGTCGGCGGCAAGCTCATGGCCGGGATCGGCCTCCAGAAACTCGGCATAGAGGGAGGCCGCACGCCCGTATTCGTTCTGCGCCTGAAGCAGGCGCGCGCTCCGGTAGAGGGCAGCGCCGGCACGGTCGGATGCCGGAAAGCGCTCGCGGATTTCGTCGAGTTGGGCCAGGGCATCGCGCGGGGCACCGCGCCGTTCGGCAAGCCCGACGAGCAACCAGCGCAGGTCTTCTTCCTGTTCCGGCGGGGGCGTGAGGCGAATGCCTTCTGCCCAGGCTTCGCCCCAGCGCTCGGCGGCATCGAGCAGGACGACGCGCTCGTACCCCGCGGCGGCGGCACGCGTGTGGGTCGGCCAGCGCCGGAGCAGCTCGCCATAGACGGCCAGCGCCTCGTCTTTGCGGCCGAGCTGGCGCAGGGCGTTGGCTTCGAGATAGCTCCATTCGGGGTCAGCCCCAACATCGGTGCGGAAGGCCTGGGCATATCGCAGGCAGTCGGCGGGGCGCCCGGCGAGCAGGCTGGACCAGGCGGCCTGGAGGCGCGCTTCGCCGGCGCGCATGTCGTCCGGGAACTCGCGAAGCAGCGTGGCATAGGCCTCGGCACTGGCCTCAAAGTCGCCCCGCCGGAAGGCAGCATCGCCGAGCAGGAAGGCGGCCTCGGCGCCGACGCGCGGCGTGGGGCGCAGCCGCATGGCTTCGCGCAGGAGCGCGGCGCCATCGCCCCGGGGGCTCGGCTGGCTCAGATAGATCTGACCGAGGGCGAGGCAGGCGTAACTGTAGAAGGGGCTCTCCGTATGGTCCTGAACGACGCGCTCGAACGCGGCGGCGGCTTCGTCGGGCTGCCCCAGCTTGTCGTGGGCGTAGCCGAGGTAGTAGAGGGCGGAAGCGGCAATTTCCGGCGGCGGCTCGTCCTCGATAAGGGCCTCGAGCTGGGCCGCCGCCTCCTCGTAGCGTTGCGCGGCGATGAAGAGTTCCGCACGACGGAAGGCGGCCCGGGGGCGGTATCGGCTTTCCGGGAAGCGCTGCACCAACTGCCCGTAGGCCTCGGATGCCTCGGCGGCCTTTCCCTGGGCACGCTCGGCCTCTGCCAGGCGAAAGAGAACAACGTCGGCCTCGCTGAAGTCGGGCGCCTGGCGCAGGAGGCTTCGATACTCCGTCGCCGCCATTTCGTGGAGGCCGCGGGAGAAGAGGCCGTCCGCGAACTGTTTCTGCTCAACGAGTGCCGGTGTGTCGGCGCGCAGCGCCGGGCTGCCAACCAGTGCGCCGAGCGCGACGAAGAGGAGGGCCAGGGCTCTGCTCATGATTCCGGCACGCGGGTCGCGAAGGAAATGTTCCAGATGTCGGCCTGCCTGCAGAGGTCCAGCACGGCAATGACATGCTGAAAGCTGGTGGTCTGGTCGGCGCGGATGAGGACGGGCTGGCCGGGAAACTGTTCGGCGATGTCGGTGAAAAGCTGGCCGAGTTGTTCCAGGCTGAGGCGGCGCTGATGCACGCGGATTTCGCCGTCTTCCATGACATTTACGATGATCTCGCCGGGCAGCCGGGGCTGGATATCCGAGGCTTCGGCCGTGGGCAGGGTGATATCGATCTCCGCTTCCCACTGGGCGAAGATCTGCGTAGTGACGAAGAAGCAGAGCAGCAGGAAGACAACGTCCATCATGGGCGCCATGGGGAAGGCGCCGGAAGGCGGTGGATTGGGGGGGCTGAATTTCATTCTTCGGGCCGGTGAACCAGGAGGGTGAGCAGTTCCGCGGAGGCCGATTCGAGGGCGGCAAGTAGGCGGGCGGAGCGGTTTCGGAAATAGGCATATGCGATCATGGCCGGAATACCCACCATGAGGCCGGCAGCGGTGGTGATGAGGGCCTGCGACACGCCTTGCGCCAACTGCATGGGGGTGGCGCGGGCCAGGTCGCCAGCGACCGCGTTGAAGGCCTTGAGCATACCGAGCACGGTGCCGAGAAGTCCGATCATGGGGGCAATGACGGCCAGGTCCTGGAGATACTGGATCTGGTTCTGAATCAGGGCCGCCTGCCGGCCGCCTTCGCCTTCGATCACTTCCTTGATCAGCGCCGGGTCGGGGCTTTCGACATCGCGCGCGTATTCGATGGCGGAGAGCGAAATGGCCGAGACCGGGGCCATGCTCTTTTCGCAGAGGTCGCGCGCCTCGTTCAAGGCGCCGCGACGCAGCACCTCGCGCAGCCGCTCGACGAAGCGGCGCGGCATGACGTGGTTGGTGCGGAGAATAAAGAGGTAGTAGAAGACCAGCGCCAGGCCGACGAGGGACATGACCCCAAGCACATACATGGGCCAGCCGCCCATCTCTACCACCTCGCGCAAGGTCATCACCTCGGGCAACCCCGCGGTCAGGCCCTGTTCCTGAGCGACGGCCGCCAGCGCGGCGTCCGTTTCCATGATGGTTTCTTCGATGTCTTCAGGTTGCATAAACAACTCCCGTATGGCGGCGCCGGTGCGGAGCGCTCAGATATGGCGCAGATATAATTCCCGATGCTCGGAAAGATACATCCAGCCCGACGCCGCGGTGATCATGGCCACGGCGATGGAGACGGCGTCCGCAAGAATCTTGAAGGCCAGATCGTAATCCTGGAGGAAGTCAGGGTCCATCCCACCGAGCAGATCGCGACGCACGGCAATCCCGAGTAGAATGACAATGATGGCCACAATCTGCCAGACCGTTTTGTGTTTGCCCCATCGCCCGGCCGAAATCACTTTGCCGGCCTCCATGGCCAGCAGACGCAGGCCGGTCACCAGGAATTCCCGGGAAATGATGATGACCGTCACCACGGCGCGAACGTGCTGCAACTGAGTGAGGCAGACAAAGGCCGCGCAGACGATCACTTTGTCGGTCAGCGGGTCCATGAGCTTTCCGAACGAGGTGACCCCATAGACGTTGCGCGCCAGGTAGCCGTCGAGGTAGTCGGTGAGCCCGGCCACGACAAAGGTGATCAAGGCCAGGCTCTTGAAGTAGGGGTAGTCCAGTTCGAGAAACAGGATCAGCAGAACGGCCATCGCGAGACGGCTGAGGGTGAGTCGGTTCGGCAGATTCATCGTTCCGGCCCCAGCGTCCGGTCGAGATCGAGATAGGCATCGGGCGGTTCGGCGATGCGGGCCTCCGGCCCGACGGGCCGTCGCGAAGCCCTCGATGGACTACGCGGGATGATCGAGACAAGGCCCACCAGAACAAGGAGAGCCGCCAACACCGCCGCACCAAGCAGCGCGGCCCGGCTGAGCGCGGACCGCCCCTGCAGGTCGAGCCAGTCCCTTGTATCGTTTTCGGCGGCGGCTTCTTCTTCGCCTTCGGGCGGCTCTTCGACCAGCGAAGGCGTCACGGCTTTGGCATGTTCCTGCCGGTAGAGGCGCAGCAGCGGTTCGGGGTTCAGGTCGAGGTATTCCGCATAAAGCTTGATGAAGCCGCGCGCGTACATGTCGGCAGCGATCTGGCTGAAGTCGTCCTGCTCCATCGACTCGATGTGCTGGATCTTGATGCGCGTGGCCGAAGCCGCCTGAGACAGACTGACCCCCTTCTCGGTGCGCGCCGCCAATAGTGTTTCGCCAATCGTTTCCATCGCGTCCGGTCCTACTCTGCGTCTGGGGTGTTTTCCTCGATTTCTCCGTCGAGGTCGATCAGGATTTCGCGCGGGTCGGAGCCTTGTGGCGGGCCGACGATCCCCTTTTCCTCCAGAATATCCATGAGCCGCGCGGCGCGGGTGTAACCGATGCGCAGCCGGCGCTGTAATGAAGAGGTCGAGGCGCGGCGTGTCTGACGGATCACCTCGACGGCCGCATCGAAGAGGTCGTCCTCGTGATCCTCGATATTGGGGAGGTCGACGCTCTTCGACTCCATCTTTTCGTGAATCTCCGGCTCGTACTCCGGCGTGGTCTGGTTGCGGAGGAAGTCGACAATGCCGTGGCTTTCTCGGTCTTCGGTCAGGCAGCCCTGGGCGCGCACCAGTTTACTGGTGCCCGGCGGCAGGAAGAGCATGTCGCCTTTGCCGAGCAACTTTTCGGCGCCGACGGAGTCGAGAATGGTACGGCTGTCCACCTTCTGCGCCACCTGAAAGGCGATACGCGCCGGGAAATTCGCCTTGATGGTACCGGTAATGACATTCACGGAAGGGCGCTGTGTCGCGATGATCATATGGATGCCGACGGCACGGGACAACTGGGCCAGGCGGGCGATGTGGTTCTCGATCTCCGCCTGCGCCGCGAGCATCAGGTCCGCGAGTTCGTCGACCACAACCACGATGTAAGGCAGACGATCCGGGATGGAGGGCTCGCGGGGCGGCGCCTCGGGGTCTTCCGGGTCGAAGAGATCGGGCTGCTGGACAATCGGGCGGCTGTTAAAGCCCCGGATGTTCTTCACCCCGGCGCGCGCAAACATTTTGTAGCGCTTTTCCATTTCGGTGATGGCCCAACGCAGTCCGATACCGACTTTCTTCGCGTCGGTAATCACCGGCACCACCAGGTGTGGCAACCCGTTATACGGGGTGAACTCGACGATTTTCGGGTCGATGAGCATCAAGCGCATCTCGTCTGGCGTGCGGGTCATCAAGAGCCCGGCCAGGAGCGAGTTCATGCAGACCGTCTTGCCCGCGCCCGTGGCGCCGGCAATCAGCAGGTGCGGCATTTCGGCAAGGTCGGCGATCATTTCCCGGCCGGCGACATCCTTGCCCAGCGCGAGGGGCAGGGCCATGCCGCTCTTGCTCCATCTCTCGGACTCGAGCAATTCCCGCAACCGAACCACGCTGGTCTTGGCGTTGGGCACCTCGATGCCGACCACGCCTTTGCCGGGCACGGGGGCCTGGACCCGAACGCTGATCGCCTTGAGCGCCAGGGCGATGTTGTTGCTGAGCGCGCCGATGCGTTCGACCCGTACACCGGCCGCGGGCAAGACTTCGTAGCGGGTGACCACGGGGCCACGCTCGACATTGGTCACGCGGCAATCGATGCCGAAGTCGCGCAACGTTTCTTCGAGCACGGCGGCCACCGCGTCCATATCGCCGGAGAGGATGCCCGGACCGGCGCCCGGCGGTTCGAGCAGATCGATGGATGGCAGCACAAAGCGCTGCTGAGCCTGCGGCGAAGAGGCCCGCACGCCGAGCGGCGCCTCGTCCGGCACGGGTGCGGCGCGCTTCGGGGGTTTCTCCGGGCGGCGCGGCGGGCGGCGCGGCGGGGGTTCCTCGTCGGGCGTTTCTACGGTTCGGGCCAGCGGCTTGCCGATGGTGGTCTTGCCCAGCTTGCCCACCTTCTTCTCCAACTGCCGGCGCCGCTTCTCTAATTCGCGCTGTTCCCGGTCGAGTGCCTGTTGCCGATCGCGCACGTCCTGAATGGCGCTACCCGCCCGCTCGAAGAGCCGCCCGGCCAGCGCCCGGGTCCGGTGCCAGACCTCTACGGGATCGATGTCGAACAGGAAGATCGGCCCCACCAGCAGCAGGGCGATCGAAATGGTCCAGGTGCCGACCCGCCCCAGGAAGCGGACGAAAAGGCCCTGCGCCACGAACCAGCCCAACTCGCCACCCGCATTGGCGATATTCAGGCGCCCCAAGCGCTCCTGCCAGGCGCCTTCCGTGAGGTCCACGATACAGACGACCGCCAGCAGAATCGCGCTCGCCCAGAGCAGACGCCGCCAACTCCGCCGTTCCCGGTGGAAGACGAGCAGGGCGCCCAGCACCCCGAAAAAGAGGGGCAGCAGGTAGGCCGCGACCCCGACCAACATGAAGGACAAATAGGCGAGCCAGGCGCCGAACACGCCCACGAAATTCTCGGCCGGCCGATTCGGCGGCTGCTGGACCGCCCCGATATCCTGCGGCACATAAGAGAAGAGACTCAGAGCGGCCAGTACGCAGAGCAGGAGCAGGCACATGCCGCACCCTTCCTTCCAGCCTGTACGAATCACTTCAGGTTCTTTCTTCGACGCCATTCACGCAGCCTAGCGATTCCCCGCACCGGAAGCTAGCCGTCTCTTTTGCGGACGTGCGCCAAAAGGCTCGACAGGCGATTTGCAGAGGCCCATGCTGAGGAGTAGTGCAGAGACGGCTTGTTGATGCCGCTCTGCCAACGCGTATGATCGCATGCGGAAAGCGAAAGGAGACTCACCATGATCAAGTCGATCCTCGTCTGTAGCGACGGCTCCCCCCACAGTCAGGCCGCCATCGAGTATGCCATTGAATTGTCCAGTCGCCTGGAGGCTCGCCTGATGGGCCTGCATGTGCTCGACTCCCGCATGCTGGAGGGGCCGCTTATGGCCGACATCTCCGGTTGGATCGGTGCGCAACCTTATGGCGCGCAATTGCAGCAATTCCGGGATCTCCTGCAGCAGCGCGGCGAGGCCGTGATTCAGGCCTTTTACGAGGCCTGCGACCGACACGGCGTAAAGGGCGAAGGCATCGTGAGGATGGGCCACCCGGCCCGCGTGATTGTGGAAGAAGAGGCCAAGGCCGAGCTGCTGGTGCTGGGCCAGAAGGGGGAGCATGTCGACCTGATCGGCGACCTGATGGGCTCCAACGCGGAACGGATCGTGCGCCAATCGGTGAAACCCTGCCTCGTGACTCCGGCCGAGTACCGGCCCATTCGCAAGATCCTCGCCGCCTACGACGGCAGCGGGCATGCCAGCCAGGCCCTGCACGAAGCCGCCGAACTGGCCAAAGCCGCCGACATGGAGCTCGCCATAGTCGCTATTGCGGACCACGACAACCGCAAGCAAGTCGAAAACACGGTCAAAGACGCCGTACGCCTGGCAGCCGATCACGGCGTCGAGGCGACGAGCCACATCGAAGAGGGCGATGTGGTCGATTTAATCCTCAGTAAGGCCGACGAATTGCAAAGCGACTTGATCGTGATGGGTGCCTATGGGCATGGCCGCATTCGTGAGATGATCCTCGGCAGCACGACCACGCAGATCATCGCGACGTCCGAGCGGCCGGTGATGCTCGTGCGATAGCCAGAGGTTTCAACTCGTGCAACGGCAGGAATTGCCCGGCATGTCTTCCGGGAAGCGCCCGAAGATAGCGGACCCGGAATGGTGCATGCCCAATGGGAAGAGTTAGAGCGAAAGATATCGGAAGTTGCTTTGCGCAGTGGCGCTACGCCTGGTCGGCCCCAGCGGTCGTGGCCAGTATGTTTTTCGCGGTGTCGCTCGCGCCTTCTTTGCTGCCGCGTCCGGTTTCCGTGCAGGGTATCCTGTCGGGGCTGTCACTCGCCGCGGGCTACGGCCTCGGGGCACTGGGCGTCTGGCTCTGGCGTTACCTCCAACTCCCGGCCCCCTCCCCCCGGTGGCGCCGAAGCCTGGGACTCTGCTCTGCCGTCTTATGTGGCGTGGTCGTTCTCTTCTTTCTGTGGCAAGCCGGGCGCTGGCAGAACAATATCCGGGCGCTGCTGGACATGGAGCCCGCGCATGGCACTCGCGCCTACCTCCTCGGCAGCATCGCCGCATTGATCTTCGGGGCGCTACTCGTTGCGGCCCGTCTCTTCCGGCACGTGCTTTGCATCCTATCCAGGCGCCTGCAACGCTATTTGCCGAGGCGCGTGGCCCTCATTCTCGGCTTCTTCCTGGTCTTCGCGCTCTTCTGGACAATCGTCAACGGCGTGCTCGTCCGTTCAGCCCTGCGCGTGGCGAACCGGTCCTTCCAACAGCTCGACGCCTGGATCGACGACGACATTGAAATGCCCGCCCACGCCGCGCTGCGGGATGGGCAGCCACCGGTGCTTGCCTGGAAGGACCTGGGGCGGCAGGGCCGCCTCTTTGTCGCGAAAGGCCCCAATGCGGAAGAACTCAGCGCCTTCTTCACCGCCGACACCCCCGCGCCGGTGCGCGTCTACGTCGGGCTCAACGCCGCGGACACCCCGGAGGAGCGGGCGCAACTGGCTTTGGACGAGTTGATCCGGGCTGGCGGCTTCGAGCGATCCATCCTCCTGCTCGCCACGCCAACGGGAACCGGTTGGATCGACCCCGCCGCGCTGGACACCGTGGAATATCTGCACCGCGGCGATATCGCCACAGTGGCGGCACAATACTCGTATCTCAACAGCCCGCTGGCCCTGCTCACCGAGGCGGCGTATGGCGCCGAAATGGCGGATGCGCTCTTCCGGAAAATCTATGGGTATTGGCGCTCCCTGCCCCGCGGCGAACGACCCCGACTCTACCTCCACGGCCTGAGCCTCGGCGCGTTTCACTCCGACCGCTCCTTCAATATTTTCGACATCATCGATGACCCCTTCGATGGAGCGCTGTGGAGCGGTCCGCCTTTTCGTACCGAGACCTGGCGGCGGATGACCTCCCAACGAACCGCAAATTCGCCCGCCTGGCTTCCGCTCTTCCGCGACGGCTCGGTCGTCCGGTTCATGAATCAGTTCGACATGCAGGCAGGCGATGTGGCCTGGGGCGACTTCCGCATCGTCTTTCTGCAATACGGCAGCGATCCGATTGTATTCTTCAATCCCGCCGCCGCATGGCGGGAGCCATCGTGGATGCGGAGCCCGCGCGCCCCGGACGTAACACCGGACCTGCGCTGGTTCCCGATCGTGACCATGCTGCAACTCGCCGCCGATATGATTGTGGGGACGGCGCCGACCGGTTTCGGACATCAATACGCCGCTGCCGACTACATCGACGCCTGGCTCGCACTCACCGAACCGCCCGACTGGCCCCCTTCGGAGGTCGAGCGCCTGAAGGAGGTCTTCGCCGTCGCCGGGACGCGAGCGCCTCCGTAGCGCCGCGGACGGGGACGGGGTGGCCGGGGTTCGGGTGTTGGGGGAGGAAAGTGTTCAGTGGTCCCTCCTTCGCCAAAGGCTTCGGAGGGCAGGCGGTGTTCAGTTTCCGTTGTCGCAAAGATGGAGGATGGGCATGTCGCGAAGCGACTGCCCGTCGCCCAGAGCTTGCCCAGAAGCGTGCTGTGCTCTGCTTCTGCGGCCAAAAAGCCAACCGCGCACTGATGGACGGCCCACGCCCCTGGCCTGGCAATCGAATAGGCTGTCTGCACC
>SLOV01000240.1 GCA_007132345.1 Kiritimatiellia bacterium | reverse complement strand
GGATGTCATCGGCGGTTCCGGAGATGCCGTCCGGGCCGGTGGACCAAATGACGACACCAGTTCTCTCGATCGCCCCCCAGGCCGTTCGATCGATCACGCAGCGCCCGTCCAGGTCCGTATCGAGAACGATCTGATAGGGGCGTCCCCACGGGTCGAGAAAGTCCCCGTTCGCGTCCAGTCCGGATAAGCCACGGCGCGGGTCGTAAGCCGGGAGTTCGATAAAGACGATCCGCGCGGGGTTCAAGCGATGCAGCGGGTTGCCGGGCCCGCTGACGCCGGTCAGGGCCTGGATCACTTCCCGGTTCGGGTGCTGCACGGTTCCATAGCGGGTATCCCCCTCCACGTTCAAATAGAGGCTCGGCCACATGTCGTATTCGGCATAGAAGCGTTCGCACGCCTCTACAAAACGATCCAGATCGGCGCGCACCCGACTCAGCCGCTCCTGTTGTCGCACCGTGGAAATCACGAAATATCCTACGGAAGCGACCATGACCGCAAACCCGACCGCCATCAGGAGTTCGGGCAGGCAAAGCCCCTGTCTGCGCAACGCTGGCGGGCGCCGCGCCTGGCGGCGGCGTCCGATCCATCGAGTGGCCAGTTGCTTATCCACCGCTCAGGTTGGAGATGATGTCGATCAGCGGGAGGAAGAGGGCGATCACGATGGTTCCCACGACCACGGCGAGAAAGACAATGAGTACCGGCTCGATGACCGAGGTGATGCCAGCGACGGCATTATCGACTTCCTCTTCATAGGTGTCCGCAATTTTGATCAACATATCGGGGAGCGAACCGGTTTCTTCGCCCACCTGAATCATGCTGGTGACGATCGGCGGGAAAACGCCGGTGGCCTCCGCGGGGGCCGCCATGCTTTCCCCCTCCTTCACGCTGTCATGCACCACATTGACCGCCGAGGCCAAAACCTCGTTGGTGGCGGTGTCCCGCACGATGTTAAGGGCCTGGAGCACGGGCACGCCGGCATTCATCAGTGTGCCGAGCGTACGGCCAAAGCGGGCCACGGCCGTCCGCTCCAGCAGGCTGCCGAAAAGCGGAATCTTCAGCATCACCTTGTCGGTGATGTACTTGCCTTTCGAATTCCGTCGGATCGCGCCCCAGATCACGACGACGCCCACCACCGTGCCGACGCCCAGGTACCATTGCCTGGCGAAGCCCCGGCTGAGGCCGATGACGAATTCCGTGAGGGCGGGCATGCCCTGGTCGCCAAGCATATCGGCAAAGATGTCTTCGAAGCGCGGCACAATCTGGAGCATAAGAAAGCTGAGAATGCCCACTGCCATCACCAGAACGACGACAGGATAGGCCATGGCGCTCTTCACTTTGCCGCGGATCTTTTCGGCCTTCTCCATAAAGACGGCGAGCCGGTCGAGGACAACGTCGAGAATACCGCCCAGCTCGCCCGCCTTGACCATGTTGACGTAAAGCTTATTAAAAATCTTGGGGTGCTGCGAAAGGGCTTCCGCCAGGTTGCTGCCCGATTCGATCGCTTCGGTCACATCGCCGATGGCCCCTTTCAGTTTCAGGTTTCGCTCCTGTCGTTCGAGGACCTTCAGCCCACGTACGAGCGGCATGCCTGCATTGAGGAGGATCGAAAGCTGCCGGGTGAAGCCCATCACGTGGCGGGTCTTCGGTTTGCCACCGCCGCCGAAGGACCCCAACTCCATGCTCAGGAAATCTTTCTTTCCCTTCCCTTTTCCGCCGCTCTTGCCCTTTTTGCTGGACCGAGCGCGCGCAGGCGAAGTGCCTGACGCCTTGACGCTGGTGGGAAAAAGGCCCTTTTCCCGGATCAGACCGATGGCGGCCGTCTGGTCGGCGGCCTCCACCATTCCTTTCTGTTCTGCGCCCCGTGCATCGCTCGCGACATATTCGAATCTAGGCATGACTGGCTCCTTCACCTCCGCGCCGGGCCGTCAACGGCCGCGGGTTCAGGTGTATTTCAAGACTTCTTCGGCTGTGGTGTAACCGTCGAGAATGCAGCGAATTCCATCCTCACGCAGGGTGCGCATGCCCTGCTCCATCGCTTTTTGCTTAATCACCAGCGAAGGCTTTCGATCCGTGATCAAGTCCCGGAGCGCATCGGTGATGCGGATGTATTCGTAAATGCCGCGGCGCCCGCGATATCCGGTCTGATTGCAATGCGAGCAGCCCACGCCGTGATAGAAGGGCTGCCCGCCCAACTGGTCGGTCGTCAGGCCGAGCCGATCGATCAGGGTGGGGTCGGGCTCGTAGGCCTCGCGGCACTTCGTGCAGATCGTTCGAACCAGCCGCTGGCCCAGCACCGCAAGAAGCGTTGAAGAAATGAGGAAAGGCTCGACGTTCATGTCGATGAGCCGTGTCACCGCGCCCGGCGCGTCGTTTGTGTGCAGCGTACTGAACACAAGGTGGCCGGTGAGCGAGGCCTGAATAGAGATCTCGGCCGTTTCCAGGTCGCGAATTTCGCCTACCATAATAATGTCCGGATCCTGACGCAGAAAGGCGCGTAGCACGCGAGCGAAGGTGTTGCCGACTTTCTCGTTTACCGGCACCTGGATGATGCCTTCCACGTCATACTCCACCGGCTCCTCCGCGGTCAGCAGTTTGGTGCCAATGCGATTGATCCGCCGCAGCGCGGAGTAGAGCGTGGTGGTTTTGCCGGATCCCGTCGGCCCCGTGACCACGATGATCCCGTTTGGCTTTTCGATGTCTTCACCGAACTGTTCGTAGACATCGTCGGGCATGCCAAGGTTTTCGAGGTCGAGCGATACAACCGAGCGGTCGAGCACGCGCAGCACGACACTCTCCCCGAACTGCGTCGGCAATGTGGAGACACGCAAATCTACGTTGCGACTGGCGATATTCATCTGAATGCGGCCGTCCTGCGGCAAACGGCGCTCGGCGATATTCAGTCCGGACATGACCTTCACGCGGGTCGTCACCGGCAGGGCCAGGTGCTTGGGCGGGGGCGCCAGTTCATAGAGCGCACCGTCCACGCGGTACCGGATCTTGAACTCGTTCTCGAACGGCTCAAAGTGGATGTCGGAAGCGCGGTCCTGAATCGCCTGGTAGAGCACCAGATTCACGAACCGGATGACCGGGGTCTTGCTGGCGACCTCTTCCAGATTGATCGTCTGGTCTTCGCCCAGCTCGCCGGCCTGCTGAATGTCCTGGTCGTCTTCAAGCTCCGTCTCGAGCGCGGAAAGCATGTCGCTGACGGAATCGGACGCATCGCCATAGTATTTGAGCAGGTAATCGTTTACCTCCTCGCGCGTGGCGACCATGAACTGCACATCGCGATTGAGCACGAAGCGAAGCTCGTCAACCGATTCCGGGCTGATCATCTCCGCCGTCACGAACGTGACCGCATCGCTGTCCGCGTCGATCGGCACCAGGTTATACATCCGCGCCACGCTGGCCGGCACGGCCCGAACGATTTCCAGCGGGATCTCGCCGCGCAGCTCGACAACATCCGTGGCCAGTTCCTCGGCGATCACGCCCAGGATATCCTCCTCACTGGCCAGTTCGAGGTCGACCAAAAGCTGGCGTACGGTCTTTCCGGTGCGGTCGTGCTCTTCGAACACATCCTGTGCCTGGAGGGTGTTGATCACCTCCTTGTCTACCATCTGCTGAAGCAGTGGATCTCTGATTTCGGTTGTGCTCATGGCGCCTGCGTCAGGACTTGCCTCCTCCGCCGCCTTGCAGCTTCTGCAAGACGCCGTCGGGGTCCTGTGCCTTTGTAATCACGTCTTCGTAACTGATAATGCCCTTTTCGTAGAGCGCAACAAGGTGGGCATCGAGCGTCATCATGCCCCACCGCGATCCAGTCTGAATATCGGAAGTGATCCGGAAAGTCTTGTTGTCGCGAATCAAGGAGCGAATGGACGGGGTCGCGATCATGATTTCAAAGGCGGCGACCCGGCCCGGCTTGTCCTGCCGCTTGAGCAGCAACTGCGAGATCACCGCAACGAGGCTCGACGAAAGCTGGGTCCGGATCTGTTCCTGTTGGTTGGTCGGGAAGGCGTCGACAATACGGTCCACCGTTCGCGCGGCGCCGGTCGTGTGCAGCGTACCGAAGACCAGGTGCCCGGTCTCCGCCGCAGTGATAGCCGCTTCCATGGTTTCCAGGTCGCGCATTTCGCCGACGAGAATCACGTCGGGATCCTGCCGCAAGGCGGCGCGCAGCGCGTCTTCGAAGGATTGCACGTCCACACCGATCTCGCGCTGGGTGACGAGACTCTTGCCATGTGAGTGATAGTATTCGATCGGATCTTCCACCGTGATAATATGACAATCGCGGTGCTCGTTAATGATGTGAATCATGCTCGCGAGCGTCGTCGACTTGCCGGAGCCGGTCGGTCCCGTCACCAGGACCAGGCCGCGCGGGCGGTAGAGCAGGTCCTTGACGTTGTTCGCGAGCCCGATCTGCTCGAGGGTGAGCAGGTCGTTGGGAATCTGCCGCAATACCAACCCGATGTTGCCCTTCTGGCGGAAGACACTGACACGGAACCGGGCCTGATCGCCGAAGGCGAAACCGAAGTCGCAGCCGCCGATCTCGCGCACTTTCGTCTGATTGTCTTCCGAGGTGATGCTCTTCATGAACCGTTCGGTGTCTTCCGCACGGAGCAGTTCGGTGTCGAGCGGGTTCAGATTGCCGCTGATCCGCAGAATCGGAGGGGATTTCACGGCAAGATGCAGATCCGACGCCCCCTCGTCCACGGCGAGTTGGAGCAGATCGCTCATTGAAATATCGTTCGCGTGCATGGTCATCAGTCGGCATCTCCCATCGTTACCCTGAACACTTCCTCGAGGGTGGTCATTCCGGCCACAGCCTTGCGCAGTCCATCCTCCCGCAATGTGCGCATGCCCAATTCCCGGGCCCGGTGGCGAAGGTCCGCTGTGGAAACCTTGCCGTAGATCATATTGCGCACTTCGTCGTCGATCTGGAAAATCTCGTAAATGCCGAGCCGCCCCTTGTACCCGGTGAAGGAGCACTCCGCGCAACCGGCACCGCGCACGAGCGCAGCCCCCTCGACAAGGCCGGCCGCCGGGCCGAGCAGACGAAGCTCGCTTGCGGTGGCCTTTTCTTCCTGCTTGCACTTGCTGCAGACCCGCCGCACCAGGCGCTGAGCCATGATGCCGCGCGTGGAGGAGGCAACAAGGAATGGCTTCACGCCGATGTCGATGAGCCGGGTCACCGCGCCCGGCGCATCGTTGGTGTGGAGCGTGCTCAGCACCAGGTGACCGGTCAACGAGGCGTTCACGGCAATCTCCGCGGTTTCCATGTCGCGGATTTCGCCGATCATCACGATATTGGGCGCCTGCCGCAGAATGGAGCGCAGGGCCGCCGCGAAGGTGAGACCGATATTGGCACGGACGTGGACCTGGTTAATGCCGCTCAACTGGTACTCCACCGGGTCCTCTACGGTGATCAACTTGCGGTCCGGCCGGTTCAACTGGTTCAAACAGGCGTAGAGCGTCGTGGTCTTTCCCGAACCCGTCGGCCCGGTGACCAGGATGATGCCGTCCGGGCTGGCAATCAGCTTCTCGAACGTCTGCTGGTCATCGGAAAAGAAGCCGAGCTGCGAAAGACCGAGCAACACGCTTTCTTTGTCCAGAATACGCATCACCACGCTCTCGCCGTGGTTCGTGGGAATCGTGGAAACGCGCAGATCGAGGTCCCGCCCCATCACGTTGATCTCAATGCGGCCATCCTGCGGAATCCGCTTCTCCGCGATGCTCATGTTCGACATGATCTTCACGCGGCTGACAATCGCCGCCTGCAAACGGCGGGGCGGGCTTTCCACCTCGTGCAGAACGCCGTCAATGCGGTAGCGCACCCGGAACTTCTTACCGAGCGGTTCGAGGTGAATATCCGAGGCGCGGCTGCGGAAGGCTTCGAGAATGATCAGGCTGACCAGCTTGATGATCGGCGCGTCGCTGTCCGTGACCTCGGCATCTTCCGCCGCCAGGTCGCGAATGTCGCCAGGAATCGTGACGGAGCCCTCGGTGATTTCCGAAAGCATCGATTCGACCGATCCGGAGTTGTCCGGATAGTAGGTCTCCAGCGCGCGCTGAATCTCCTCGCGCGGCGCCACTACACCCTCCACGTTGGTCTTCAGGATATAACGCAGGCTGTCGAGCGTATCGACGTCGAGCGGATCGCTGAGGGCAACAGTGAGCGTGTTTTCGTGTCTGAAGACCGGCACTACTTTGTAGCGGCGCGCGATCTCGCCCGACATCATGTCACGCACGTCCTCCTCGATATCGAGGGAGGCGAGATTGATCGTCTCCATGCCGAACTGGTTGGCCAGCGCCTTCAGGATATCGAGTTCTTTGGCGTCGCCCAGCTTGCAGAGGGCGTCCACAACTCCGATGTTCAGGGTCTCGGCATGCTGAAGCGCTGTCTTGGCCTGGTCATGGCTGATGAGCCCCACGCCTTCGAGGATCTCGGCAATGTACTCGTCATTTGCGGTCAACGAAGCTAACTCCTGGTTCGCACTTCCATCGGGCCTACCCCTCGCAAGTTGCAGATGCGCAAAACGTACATGGCGCGCGAACCAGTGTCAACGCAGTCTTAACCATCCAACCGGCTGCGCAATAGATCCAGCACCACCTGCGGATTGGCCTTGCCTCGACTCAGGCGCATGACCTGCCCCATCAGGTGCTGAATGGCGTTGGCTTTTCCGCCCCGATAGGCCTCCACGGACTGGGGATGCGCCTCAAGGACCTGCTCCACAAACCCCTCCAGTTCGCCGCTATCGCTCACCTGGGCCAAGCCGCGCGCCTCGACAATCGCCTTAGGTTCGCCGCCTTCCGTGAAAAGAACCTGAAACACCTCCTTGGCGGCAGGCATGTTCAGGGTCTTCTGGTCCACCAACTGGATCAACCCCGCCAGGGCCTCCGCGCGGAGCGGGGAGGCATCCACCTCCATGTTGGCCTCCGAAAGCGCCCGCATCGTCTCGCCCATGACCCAATTCGAGGCGGCTTTGTAGTTCCCGCACGCCTGTGCCACTTCCTCATAAAAGTCGGCGATCCGCTTTTCGGCCACCAGCACCCCGGCATCGTAGTCCGGCAGGCCGTAGGCCTCGACAAAGCGTCGCCGCCGCGCCGCGGGAAGTTCCGGCAGCGTGGCCCCCCACGATTCAACCTGCGCCTCCGTCAGTTCCACCGGCACCAGGTCGGGTTCCGGGAAATAGCGATAGTCGTGGGCATACTCCTTCGAGCGCATCGATTGCGTCATCCCCGCCACATCGTCCCAGCGCCGCGTCTCCTGCACGATGGTCCCACCGCCCGACAGGACGCGCTTCTGCCGTTCGATCTCGTAGGAGAGGGCCCGGTGCACCCCCTTGAACGAGTTCATGTTCTTGATTTCCGTCTTCACCCCCAGCTCGCGCTGGCCTACGGGCCGCACGCTGCAGTTGATGTCGCACCGCACGTTCCCCTCCTCCAAATTGCAGTCACTGATCTCGCCATACGCGAGAATCTGTTTGAGGGCCTGCAGGAATGCATAGGCCTCGTCCGCGGAGTGCAAATCCGGTTCGGTCACAATCTCCATCAGCGGCGTGCCGGCCCGGTTGAAGTCGACGCCGCTGCTGCTCTCGAAGTGGATGTTCTTCGCCACGTCCTCTTCAAGGTGAATGCGCGTCAAGCGCACCTCCCGCTCCGTGCCATCCACCGATATCCCGACCGAGCCGCCCAGGCAGAGCGGCTGGTCATACTGTGAAATCTGGTAGTTCTTGGCCTGGTCCGGGTAGAAGTAATTTTTCCGGTCCCACTTACTGAACAGGTTGATGCGGCAATTCAGCAGGAGCCCCGCCTGCACCGTCAGGCGCACCGCCTCGGCATTCATCACCGGCAGCGCGCCGGGATATCCCAGGCAGACAGGGCAAACCACCGTGTTCGGCGCACGCCCCGTCACATTGGCGCAGCCGCAGAACATCTTCGAGCAGGTCTTCAACTGCACATGAATCTCGAGCCCGATAATCGCCTCAAACTCCATCACGCCGCTCCTCACCCTTCCTGCCGGCTGGAGACCGTCTCTTCCACCAGCGCCGGCCGCCGCGTATGCCAGTCCGTCGCCTCTTCATAGGCGTGCGCCACCCGCAGGATCTGCTCCTCCGCAAAGGCCGGCCCGAGCACCTGCATGCCGATCGGCAGCCCGCCCGCCGTGAACCCGCAAGGCAAGGCCACGCCGCAGAGTCCGGCCAGGTTCGCGGTCACGGTAAAGATGTCGCCCAGATACATCTGCAAGGGATCGCCCGTCTTCTCCCCCACCCCATAGGCCACCGTCGGGCTCACCGGCGCGATCAGCGCATGGCAATCGCCGAAGGCGGCCGCAAAATCGTCGCGGATCAACGTCCTCACCTTCTGCGCCCTGAGATAATAGGCATCGTAATAGCCGCTGCTCAGCACATAGGTGCCCAGCACGATCCGCCGCTTCACTTCCGGCCCGAATCCCTCCGCGCGGGTGCGCCCGTACATCTCAATCGGGTCCTGTCCCTCCACCCGCCGCCCATAACGCACGCCGTCGAACCGCGCCAGGTTCGCCGACGCCTCCGCCGTGGCGATAATGTAATAGGCGGCGATCGCATACGGCGTATGCGGCAGGCTCACCTCCCGAACCGTCGCGCCCAGCGCCTCGCATTGCGCCACGGCGGCGCGGACCGCCGCATCCACTTCCGGATCGGTACCCTCCACAAAATACTCCGCCGGCAACCCGAGGGTCAGACCTTCCATACCAAGCTTGATTTCCTCGCGATAGTCCGGCACCGGTGCATCCACCGACGTGGAGTCCATCGGATCAGCCCCGGCCAGCACCTGCAAGAGCGCCGCCGCGTCCGAAACCGTGCGGGTCACCGGCCCGACCTGATCCAGAGAAGAGGCGTAGGCCGTCAGCCCATACCGCGAGACCCGGCCATAACTCGGCTTCAAGCCCACGCAGCCACAGAAGGCCGCGGGCTGTCGCACCGACCCGCCCGTATCCGACCCCAGCGAAGCGATCGCCTCCCGTGCCGCCACCGCCGCCGCCGACCCGCCGGACGAGCCGCCCGGCACGCGCGAGAGGTCCCACGGGTTCCGGGTGGTCCGGAATGCCGAGTTTTCCGTGCTGGAGCCCATCGCAAACTCGTCCATGTTCACCCGGCCCAACAGCACCGCGCCTGCCTCACGCAGACGTTTCACGACCGTTGCGTCGTACGGCGACACAAACCCTTCCAGAATCTTCGAGCCGCAGGTACACGGCTGGCCTTTCACGTTCAGGACATCCTTGATTGCTACCGGAACCCCGTTCAACGCTCCCGCCTTGCCGTCGGCGCGGCGACGGTCCGCTTCGGCCGCCTCGGCCAGCGCGGTCTCGGCATCTACGGAGAGATAGGCACCCACTTGCCCGTCGACGGCCTCCATGGCCCCGAGCAGATCCTGCACGACCTCCACGGAGGAACAGGCCCCTTCGCGGAGCTTCGCTTGCAGCGACTCGATGGTTTCCAGGTGCAGGTTGCCCACGGCTGGTTACTCCACAATTTTCGGAACGAGAAATTGGTCATCCCGCTGTCGCGGCGCGTTGCGCATCACGTCCGCCGTATCGAGTCCGGGCCGTGCCTCGTCCGGGCGCAGCACATTCGCCACCGGCACCGCGTGGGCGGTTGGGGTCACATCGCTCACATCCACCTCCTTGAGTTGATCGACGTATGCGAGGATCTGCTCCAACTGTGCCTGCATGGCGGCTCGTTCCTCTTCCGAGAGTTGCAGGCGCGCGAGGTGGGCTACGTAGCCCACATCGATCTGGTCGGCATGTTCTGAAAATCCGGACGCCATCAAAAGCCTCGTTCGCGTATCGTTTGCCTCAAGAGCCCCGCACTATAGGCAGGCCCCTCCCGCGAGACAAGCGCGATGCGGGCGCCGGCAGCCGTTCTCGTCAGGGTGAGTTGATGGACGGGCTAATAACAAGGTGCGCACCGGCTGGCGGAGGACGGGCATGTCGCGCAGCGACTGCCCGTCACACGAAGCCTATCCGCATTCGTCGCGTTGATGGACGGCCTGATAGACCGTCCCACCCCAGCAAGGTGCGCATCGGCTGGCGGAGGATGGGCATGTCGCGCAGCGACTGCCCGTCACACGAAGCCCATCCGCAGTCGTCGCGTTGATGGACGGCCTGATAGACCGTCCTACCCCCACAAGGTGCGCACCGGCTGGCGGAGAATGGGCATGTTGCGCAGCGACTGCCCGTCACACGAAGCCCATCCGCACTCGTCGCGTTGGTGGACGGCCTGATAGACCGTCCTACCCCAGCAAGGTGCGCACCTGCTGGCGGAGGATGGGCATGTCGCGCAGCGACTGCCCGTCACACGAAGCCCATCCGCACTCGCACACCTACTCGTACACGGTATCTCACCCCGACACGTGTTGCGCCTTTTCCGCCGAGGCGCCCGTGACGGGGGAAAGCTCTTTCAGCAGTGCAGAGAGGCTGGCGGGCTTCGAGATCCAGCGCACGCTGCCGGCGTTGGGTTGCACAGGGGCAGGGTCCGCGGTCAGTACCCAGCAGGGGCGCTGCGGGGCCTTGCGGGAGAGACGCTGCAAGATCTCCATCGCGCCCTCGCCGAGCAGCGATTCGTCGACGAAAAGCGCCTGGAATTCATCCCCGCGATCGATGCGCTCGCGAAGCG
>SLOV01000215.1 GCA_007132345.1 Kiritimatiellia bacterium | reverse complement strand
CGCTGCCCGTAAGACGGGATCCCATCCCGTCTCCCAAAGCCCATCAGCACGCCTCACCCTTCCTCCCCTGTCCGCCGTGGGAACGAGGAATCAGTCCTGGTACGAGGGGCCAGTCCTCGCCTATGCGCAAGACTTCACTATCGGAAACGCTCACGGGTTACTCCACTCACAACTAGCCTCCAACCGTCATGCCGGGGAGCGCACGAGACTGGCCTCATTCTGCACATATGCCGGGACTGACCCCAATTCTCAGTAGACGTTGAATCGCCTCGGCCTTACTCATAACAGGATCATTCGTAATGGCCGGTTTCTATTCTATACGCCCGCATCAATCAACCCGATCATCTGCCACGCCAGCCTGAGCTTTCCGCCTCGCAGGCGGTTTGGTCGCCTATTCCTGCTGCGGTGTGAGCCAATGCGCGCCGACCCTTTCTGCTCCCTCGCCGACCCCTTCTGCTCCCCTTCTGCTGCGGATCTGGCTCCCGAACAGGGCGGTCGAAGAGGTTCCCACTGGCGTTCTTTTGTGTTGCCCTTCCATCCTGGCTTTACTACTCTGTATGCAATTCGGTGAATCCTCACGTGGGTGGTCAATGCGGGCTCGCACCTAGACCTTGCCTGACAAGCGTTTTCGCGTCCGTCATCTGGAACGTCTAGGAAGAGGCAAGAATGAGACGCTTTTTGAGATGGTCGCTGATCTCCATGCTGTGCATTGGCGCGATGCATGCCTATGCCAACATGCGAGGATTCTTTCGTATCCAATCTGCCGGGGAGTCCCGGATCATAAGTTTCGAGCCTGACGGGACGATCGTCTGGTCCAACGCCGTGGAAGGCGGCACAGGCCATATCCAGAGGACAGCGGCTCTGCCGGCCGAGGAAGGGGATTGGGTCGATGCCCATTCCTTCTCAGCGACCCATCAGGTGATGACGGCGAACCTCGCGCTGGACAGTGCGCCTCCCGGCATGGTCCTGATCCCCGGCGGGACCAACGAAGGGACGAACCCGTCTCCGGGAAACGAACAGTATTCTCCGATCTATTATCCCGAAACCTATAGTCTCACGGTCTCTCCATTTTACATGGAAAGATATGAGGTGACCAAAGCCCTCTGGGACGAGGTGTACAACTGGGCGGTTACCAACGGCTATACCTTTCATCATGCCGGAAGCGGAAAGGATGCGAATCATCCCGTGCATACGGTAAACTGGTACGACGTGGTGAAGTGGTGCAACGCCCGCAGCCAGAAGGAGGGTCGCCCGCCGGTCTATACGGTCAACGGGTTCGTCTACAAGGCTGGCCGAAGAGATGACATCTTCCAGAATCCCGTTGCAGGGTACCGATTGCCAACGGACGAGGAGTGGGAATATGCGGCGCGTGGCGGCGCGGTCGGTCGGCGGTTTCCGTGGAGTGATGTCGAGACGATCCAGCACGCAAGGGCGAACTACAACAGTTCCGCCATGTACAGCTACGACACAAGCCCAACGCGGGGGTTTCATCCGGGGGCGGGCGCCATTCCTGGTACGATGCCAGTGGGTTCGTTTCCTGCAAATGGCTTCGGATTGCACGACATGGCGGGCAACGTGATGGAGTGGTGTTTCGACGGGCAGCAATATCTCCATAATTCGTACGCTCGCGCTGCTCGGGGCGGCAGTTGGGCCAGCCACGCCCGCTGGTGCCGGGTTGGCTATCGCGATATTATCGGCCCGACCCCCGCCGGCTACAACATCGGCTTTCGGACGGTTCTGGACTTTGGCCCGTCCTCTGACGCTCCCATTATCCGCCTGGCAGGGATCCTGGACTTTGGCGAGGTGGAGGTCGGCCAGATTGCGATGCGTGTGCTGACGATCTTCAACGATGGCCATCGGCCGCTTCAGGTGAGCGGGATTAATTATCCCGAAGGGTTCAGCAGCTCCTTCAGCGGGACCATCGTTCCTGGGGGGCTTCAGATGGTAACCGTGGTCTTCAGCGCCTCGGCCGAACAGAGCTACGAGGGCGATCTGGAGGTGATCTCCGACGCCACGGGGGGAATCACTTCGTTTCCGTTGAGCGGGATCGGAGTTGCCGACCCCCCAGCGCCGATTCACGCGCCCATGGTCCTGATCCCCGGCGGGACCAACGCAGGGATAAATCTGCTGGGAGAGGGTGAAGAATACTCTCCGGTCTGGTACCCCGCGACATACAGCCTGGCGGTCAACCCGTTCTACATGGACCAGTACGAGGTGACCAGAGCCCTGTGGGACGACGTGTACAACTGGGCGATTACCAACGGGTACGCCATCAATAACACCGGATTCGGAAAAGGTGCGAATCATCCTGTACATACGGTGACCTGGTACGACGCAGTGAAGTGGTGCAACGCCCGCAGCGAGAAGGAAGATCGCCCGCCGGTCTATCGGGTGAACGGTGAAGTGTACCGTGCCGGTCGAGAGGACGATGTCGTGCAGACCGCCGTCGCCGGTTATCGACTGCCGACAAGCGACGAGTGGGAATACGCCGCCCGGGGGGGCTTGACCAGCAGGCGATTCCCGTGGGGCGATAGCGATGAAATTCAACATGAACGGGCGAATTACTGGAGTAGCGCAAGCCACAGCTACGACACCAGCCCGACGCGGCTACATCACTGGGGGTTCAGAGAAGGCGGGCCGCCATTCACTGCGCCAGTAGGTTCCTTTGCAGCCAACGCCTATGGATTACACGAGATGGCGGGCAATATTGCCGAGTGGTGTTTCGACTTGTTTCCAGGCTACGACGAGCCCCACCGCATCGCTCGTGGCGGTAGTTGGTCCAGCGAGGCCCATCACTGCCGGGTTGGTGCCCGCCACCCACTCACCCCGGATTACGCCGACTACTACTGCGGCTTTCGGACGGTTCTGTCTTTCGGCGAGTCATCTGAAGCTTCAATCATCCGCCTGGAAGGGGATTTGGATTTTGGCGAAGTGGAGATAGGCCTGATTGCGTCGCGCACGCTGACGATCTACAACGACGGCAGCATTCCACTCAGCGTGACCGGTATTCACTATCCCGAGGGGTTCAGCGGACCTTTCAGCGGGACCATCGCTCCTGCGGAGCCCCAGATTGTAACCGTCGTATTCAGTCCGTCGAGTTTGCAGACCTACGATGGATTCCTTGAAGTAATCTCTGACGCAACCGGTGGGACAACGACCAAGAATCTGTCCGGTGTGGGAACAGACAGCGAAGGCGGTTCAGGCGATTATCTCGTCATTGACCTGAGTGAAGGCCCTTCCGCGTCCAGCTATCCCATTCGATATCTTAGTGCCATGCCCGCGGGCGGCTGGACGGATGAATACAAGACCACGAAGCTTGTCCTCCGCCGCATTCCGGCGGGCACCTTCATCACGGGCTCGCCGGAGGACGAGGTGGGGGCATTCGGTGGCGAAAACCAGCATCCGGTGACCCTGTCGAAGGGGTTCTACATGGGTGTATTCGAGGTGACCCAGAAGCAGTGGGAGCGGGTGATGGGCGATTGGCCGAGCTACTTCACCAACATGGCCCACCGGGAAACGCGCCCGGTGGAACAGTGCTCGTGGAATGACATCCGCGGTGGAACGTGGCCGGGCGATCCGCCAGGAAGCGGGCAGCCGGGGGATGGAACGTTCATTCAGCGGATCAGCTCGCGTACGGGGCTCGCCTTTGACCTGCCAACGGAAGCGCAGTGGGAATACGCTTGTCGGGCGGGCACGACCACCGGGCTTAACAGCGGGAAAGGATTAACAAGCGCGTGGGATCCTTGCCCGAACATGGCGGAGGTGGGGCGGTACCTGCACAACGGTGGCTCGGACTCCAGCGCGGGCGTGGACACAAGCAGAGGGACGGCCGAGGTGGGCAGCTACCAGCCGAACGCCTGGGGCCTTTACGACATGCATGGCAATGTGTGGGAATGGTGTTTGGATTGGTTTGGCATGTACCCTGTGCAGGCTATTGACCCTCCAGGTGCGGCTTCAGGGGGGGGGCGTGTGCCCCGGGGCGGGGCCTGGGGTAACCTCGCCACGTTCTGCCGCTCTGCCTTTCGGACGAGCCACTTCCCGTCCAGCCGGGATTCGGACTTCGGCTTCCGCCTCTGCCGGACCCTGCCATAGACGAGACCGCAGGATGACGCCTTGGCGTCCTGAGCCTTGGCGGGCGAGCCGAAACAGAAGCCCCTTCGCACAAACCGCTGACCTCTTCCTTAACATCCGCCCTACCGCCCTTTCCTCGGCGGCGGCACGATCAGATCGTCCTCGGCATAAAAGTCACAGTCTGGCCCCGTGGAACGAATCTCTAATGCCTGGCTGGAGAAGGCAATGAGGGATCAGTCCCGGAGGCAATAAGGGGCCAGTCCTGGCACATATGCAAGACGTCGCTATCGGAAACGCTCACGGGTTACTCCATTCACAACTAGCCTCCAACCGTCATGCTGGGGAACGCACGAGACGGACCTCATTCTACACACATGCAGGGACTTCTCCCGTTCTCTCTTGCCCCCTACGGCAGCCAGCCGCGCCAACGATAATAAGCCAGCGCCACGCCTTCGCGCGCTGCCCGGCCCAGATAGTTCATCTGGTTCCAGTAATCGTACCGCAACTTCATGCTCTCCTGCACGGCGCGCGCCGCCCGGCCTCCGTCGCTCTCCAGATCGGTTTCCGTCGCCTGCATGTCGGACTCCGCGCTCACGTTAAACGCGGCGGCGCCGGAAACGTGCTCGAACCCGGCCCGGCGAAAAGAAAGTGCGGCGCGGCGTGTGTGCTCGACGGATGTCACCAGGAGAACGCCCTGCTCCGCGAAGTCGGGGCCGATCAACTCCGCGGCGCGCAGCGCCTGTTCGCGGGTGCTGCGCCCGCGCGACTCCATCTCGATGCGCGCGCCCTCGACACCGCGTAGCACCAGCTCGCGCTTCATCAACCCGACACTGCCGTCCTCGGGATCGCCCTCCGATGGCAGACAGACCATGACGCGCGCCTCAGGATAGCGATGCGCCGCTTCGGCGCCGTAATAGCAGCGGATCAGTCCCGACTCGCTCGGAATCCCGCCGCCGCCCAGGACCACGATCCAGTCCGGCGCACCCGCCAGCGGGGGGCCGCCATCCCCGAGCGCGCGATAAAGCCGCCAGGGCACTTGGGTGAAACCCAGCGAAAGGGTCGCCAGCGCTAGGAGCCCGAACAGCGCCAGGGTCGCGCGCACCAAGCGCCAGCCCCGCGACCATCGCCCCGACCGCTGGGCGCCAGCCTTCATCGCCTACCTCCTCGACCGTCAGCGGGCCACCGGCGCATCCGGCGGCAGACGGTGAACGGCTTCCTCTTCCTCACGCGGCCCCACGATGGCTTCCAGGTTGACGCGATCCTCTTCCTGCCGCTCGTGGAAATCGAGCGAGGTGACGAGATCCGGCCGCCGTGCCATCTCGCGTGGCGCCCGGCAACTCACGCGCGGCTGGCCGCGATGCAACGCATAAAGGAGCGGACGCCCGGAGAAGGGGTCAGACGCAAAGCTACGTTCCGAGAAGCGCTGCAACTCTTCGAGCGACGCGGGCCAGACCTGCGTAAAGTCCTTATAGGCCGCCGCCATCACGGCAATCTCGGCCATGGTCCACTGCGCCTCCGCGAGCAGAAAGCGTTCGTATAGGCCCGTGAGTTCCGGCACCAGCAGAGGCAGCAGCGGGTTCACACCCGGTGCCGCGGGATCCGCGCGCCACTTATCAAGCTGCTCGTCCGCCTTCTCCAGCAGCGGCAGCGCCCGCTCGTAGGGCTGCGCCATCACATTTGCCAGTTGCTGACAGAGCTTGCGATACTCCGCCACCCAGCCACGCAGCCGCTCCCGCTGTTCGTCGCGCTCCAGCGTCACCAGCTTATCCACCGCGGGCATCAGCACCGCCTCGCCATAGAGCCGCTCCAGCTTGGCCGGCGCTTCGCGAATATCGATCTCGAGCCAGTCCGCATAGCGCTCCGACTCCTTGCGCAGATAATCGCCCACCGGAAAACGGGGCCGATCGAGGTCCGCGAAATAGTTCGAGAGAATCTGCACCGCGCGGGTGGGCGGCTCCCGGCTGCAGAACCCTTCAAGATCCACCAGGACCTGTTGCAGCACGTTCATCGCGCTGCGCGCGTGTGCCCAGGAAAGGTCTTCATGAATATGGTCGGCCATGCGCAGCAGGTTCACGTATATCGTCGCCGCCAAGCGCTCATTTTCCACGAACTCGGCCGCCTTGGCAACGGCCAGGCCGCGCAAGGTCAATGGGCGTACGCACATGCTGAAGAGCTCTTCCACCATCGGGTAGTCGGTCGGCGGATCGAACAGGCAGTGTGTCTTCTCCGCGCCGGTCGCCAGGGCGTTGAGCATCGGGCGCTCCAGCAGAAGCCAGCGCGCCATCAGCGGGCGGGTCGAAAAGATACGCGGCGGCAGCGCCAGCAGCGGCCCCTCCGCAAACTCGATGAACTGGAATTCCTCCAGACTGAGCGCCGGCTGCATCAGCGCTGCGGCGCGCCAGTAATCCATGGCGGCGTTGTCGAAGGAATCGACCACAGCCGGCTCCCCACGGCTGGCGGGTTCCGCGAACGCCGACGTTCCGGCACACGCCAGGCTCAACGCCAGACAGGCCCCCCCACCCAACACCCGCGTCAAGGCACTTCCTCGCCCTCTCTTCATCCGTAATCCTCCCATGCTACTCCGGCTCGCCGTCGCCATCGTCCCCTCGCTTCACAACCGGTGGCCGCGGCAGGTCTGGCGAGCGATCCGCGTCGATGCGATACGTTTGCAGAATCGACGGCCCCGCCGCTTCCGCTTCCTCCCGCGCCAGCACGATTTTCTGGCCGCGCGCATTCACGAACTCCACAAATGGGCCCCGCTCCCCCTGCTCGACGATCTCCACCAGGTGCCGCAGGTTCAGGACCTCTACCCCGTTCACTTCCGAAACCGTCCAGTTTCCGACCGAGTGATATCCTTCGTTCACGTCGGCGGCAAGCACCTTAAGCGCCAGCACCACTTCTTCGTCCTCCTTTTCGGGAACGTTGAAGAGGAGGCGCGACGTCAGGTCCTTCGGCGCTTTGTCGAACCAGTTGCTGCCCCACTCGCGCAGGAGATTGCGGGAGAGCGGGCAGAAAACGATGCCGCCATAAACGAAGTAGGAAGGCAACTGGTCATATTGTTCCGCGGGCACCAGCAAGTCGCGCAACATCGAGCGCGTCAGCGGCACCTGCACATCCAGCGCCTCGCCATCCCGCCAGACCGTCACGTCGATCGACTCCCCGATCTGCCGGCGCTGCACCAGATAGGAGGCCCTGGTACGTTCCCGTGGCCGGAACTCGATCGTCCCGTCGTCGGCAACGGGCTGGCCGGCGATCGAGAGCAGCACATCGCCCTCGCGCAAGATGCCCGCCGAGGGCGAGCCTGGCAGCACACGGAAGATCAGTACACCCGTCTGCTCCTGATCGAGCCCATACCTCGCCTTCAGCGCCGGGTTCTCCATGTCCTGCGTCACCACGCCCAGACTCGGAAAGCCGTCGACCTGTCCGTTCTCCTCGAAGTCGGTCAGCACATGCTCGATGATCGGTGGCGGCACCATGTAGCCAATGTTCTCCGCCGTGCCGATCGACTGCATCACCACCCCCACAATGCGCCCATCCACAATCACCGGCCCGCCGCTATTGCCCGGATTGATCGCCGCATCAATCTGCCCGGCCAGAAACTCCGTGCTGGCGTGCGCATACGACTGGTGCTCGATACGCGACAGCACACCGCGTGTCACGCTCAGCGTATCGCCCCCGAGCGGAAAACCATAAACCAGCACCTCCTGGCGCGTGGCCGGCAACGGCCCGAACTCCAGCGACGGCGCCCCTTCAAAGAAACGTTCGTCCTCCACCTCCAGCAGGGCCAGGTCCGCCTCGTGCGAAACCGCCAGCACCCGTGCCGGGAAGCGGCGCGCCTCGCCGTTCCGCCGCACCTGGATAAAGGTCTGGTTGCCCACCACGTGCGCGTTGCTCAGGATGCGGCGTCCTTCGATGATGCACCCCGACCCCGTCGAGGAACGCGGCCCGTAGCTCGTCCACGGGTTCCAGTAATTCGGGCGCTGGTGCACCGTGTAGATCTTCACGATCGAGTCCCGCACCCGCTCGTCGTCCGGCGCGGCCCCCGCTGCCATCGTGAGCGCCATGACCAGTGCTGCCGCACCGGCGAATTGTCCAATCCATTTCCGTTTCTGCACGAGAGGGCCCCTTTCCGTTCGCCCCCCTGTATAGCGCGGTTCCGGCGCCGGGGCGAACCCAAAGAAGCCGGCAGGGTCCGCGGGTCTCCTCACTTCCCGACGTGACACACGCCGCCGCGCCGTCTATATCAACGGGCCGCATCGGGAGGCTGGAAGAAAAGTTCCATCGTGTGGAACTTTTCCTCCATTGAATGGAAGTTTTGTTCCATAGAATGGAACTTTTCTTCCACTTCATGGAACCCGGTTTCCAGCGCGAGGAAGGTCTGGCGGTCATGAATGCTTCGGAAATTTTAACATGGAAAGAACGCGCCCTCGACGAACTGCGCGCGGCGGATTCGCTGCAGGCGGTCGAGGCGGCGCGCATCAAGTATCTCGGCAGTAAAGGCATGATCCGCGACATCATGGCCGGGCTCAAGGAGGCCCCGCCCGAAGAGCGCCCGGCCTACGGCAAGAACGCCAACGCCTTCCGCGTCGAGGTGCTGGCCCTCGTCAACGAGCGCAAAGAGTCGTTCCAGGCGCAGGCCTCCACGGGGAAGGCGGAGACGTTCGACTACACGCTGCCCGGCCGCTGGCGCGGGATCGGTTCGCTCCATCCCATCACCGCCATCACGGAAAAGATCGTGGCCATCTTCCGCACCATGGGCTTCACCGTGGCGAGCGGGCCGGACATCGAAACCACATTCAACAACTTCGACGCGCTCAACACGCCGGCGGGCCATCCCTCGCGCGATCCGCAGGACACGTTCTACCTGGACAATGGCGATGTGCTCCGCACGCACACCTCGCCGGTGCAGGTGCGCTACATGCAGGCACATCGCCCGCCGGTCCGCATCATTGCGCCAGGCCGCTGTTACCGCCGCGATACACCCGACGCCACGCACAGCGCGAACTTTCATCAGGTGGAGGGTCTGTATGTGGACCGCAATGTCTCGCTGGCCGATCTGAAGGGAGACCTCAGCTATTTCGCGGCGAAGCTGATGGGGCCGGATATTAAGATCCGGTTCCGCCCGCACTTCTTTCCCTTCACCGAGCCGAGTGTGGAGGTCGACTTCTCGTGCCACGTCTGCGGCGGCAAGGGGTGCCGGGTCTGCAAGCAGAGCGGCTGGATCGAGATTCTTGGCGCCGGGATGGTCGACCCAGAGGTGTTCAAGGCCGTGGGCTATGACCCGAACGAGGTCACCGGCTACGCGTTCGGCATGGGCATCGAACGTATTGCCATGGTCTTGTACGGCATTCAGGACATTCGGCACATCTACGAAAACGACGAGCGGTTCCTGGCCCAATTCGCCTGAGCGCGTGTGGCGTTGCGGGCTACGGGCGAGGGGCGTTGTCTTTGAACTGAAAACTGCAGGGCGCGATCAGCACGACGCACTCGCCCTTCACGGCGCGGCCTTCGAACGCGGCGAGTAGCTCGGCCGGGTGGCCGAGCAGGTGTTCTTCGTAGTGTTTGGTGAGTTCGCGCCCCACGAAGACGAGCCGGTCGGGCAGCATCTCGTGCAGCTCCCCGAGCAGGCGCAGCAGCCGGTGCGGCGACTCGAAGAACACCACGGTGCGTTCCTCCTCGCGCCAGGTCTCGATGCGGCGCGCGCGCCCGCCGGATTTCACGGGCAGGAACCCCTCGAAGACGAAGCGGTCGGCGGGAAAGCCGCTCAACGCGAGGCCCAGGGTAACCGCGGAGGGGCCGGGCACGCCCCAGACGGGCAGGCCGGCGGCGCGGCAGGCCGCCACCGTGCGGGCGCCGGGGTCGGAGATGCAGGGCATGCCTGAGTCGGTGACGAGGGCCACGGCGGCGCCGTCGCGAATGCGGCGTACGAGGGCATCTGTCTGGCGGGCCTCGTTGTGGGCATGGGAGCTTTGGAGCGGGGTGTGGATGTCGTATCGGCTCAGCAGCTTGCGGGTGTGGCGGGTGTCTTCGGCGAGGATGAGGGTTGCCTCGCGCAGGATTTCGAGGGCGCGCGAGGAGAGGTCCGCCAGGTTTCCGATGGGGGTGGCGACGAGGTAGAGGCCTGGTTGCATGGGGGGAGGCTAGCAGGTAGGAGGGGGCGGCGGAATCGAAACCCGCGGGCGGGGAGGAGGCGAGTGCGGAGGATGGTCTGAATGAGGCTATTCCGGGATTTGCGGGGGATTCTTGGTCGGTATTTCCGGCCTTTGGCGGTGTTCGAAGAGATTCGAGTGTACGAGTAGGTGTATGAGTAAGGTGGGTCATGGCCGCCCTGTAAACGCTCAGGTTCTAATAATCGAATGCCCATCCTGTCATTCGATCCTGTACTCGTACTCGTACTCGTACACCTACTCGTACACGCCTATCTCTCTGCTCGTCAGGAGATCCGTCGCATGGGGCGCAGCGGCGGAGGAAGGAATGTTGAGGGGCGGAGAGAATGGGTGGGGTTGGCAGGGTGTCTGGGGGTGGAGAGGATGGGTGGGCGCGTCCAGGCGCCCGCAGAATCTGATTCACCCGCGACACAAGGTCGCGGGGGTCT
>SLOV01000121.1 GCA_007132345.1 Kiritimatiellia bacterium | reverse complement strand
TCTTCCCCTGCCGCGCGGGCGACTGGATCCGCCTTGAAGACGGCTGCTTCGGCCGGGTCGCCTACCAGACTCCACGCATGGTGCAGGTCGTCGAGTTTGGCGGCGCGCAGAAGATGGTTCAGACCGAGGCCTTCCTGGCGCTCAACCCCAAGACCCTCTCCACCGGATTCCGCATCGAGACGACCTTCGGCATCGACTACCGACATCAGGCCGAGTGCACAACGACCATCCCTGTAAAGATGGCCGAGAAGCTGAAGGACGGCCTTCCTGCCACGGTAGAGGCAAAGAGCATCAAAAACATCTCCGTCACCTTCACCCATGCCGGCAGTTCCTCCCTCGATTACCGGATCGCGGTCGATTTCGACGGCAGTGTGGCGAATCGCCATCCCTTCCTGGAGGACGCGATTGCCCGTTTGCTGGTCGAGGCCTGCAACGAGAATGGTTGGGGCATTCCCTTCCAGCAGATCACCCTGCACCAGGCAGCAGATTGAACAAGGGGGTTGTCAGACTCAACGCACTAGGCTATCTTCCCGACTCATTTTTGGAGTACCCGTAGCTCAACTGGATAGAGCATCTGACTACGGATCAGAAGGTTCGGGGTTCGAATCCCTGCGGGTACGCCATTTCTTCGTTACTCGATAACGCCGCACCCGCCCCTCCCACCTCCAGGCCCGGGGGCTCGCTGACCAGCGGAGTGAGACGATCGAGCACGAAGGGCTTGAGGGAGCCATAGAGGCGGAGTTATCAATTTGATTGATCACGCCTGCCATGATTGCCCCCACCCAGCACCTTCCGACCATCGATCTCCGCTTCGACGGATCAGAGCTTCGTGTCACCCTTGGGCCGGAGGTCAAGGCAGAGCGAATCGGGCCCGGCAACCGGCTGACGCGCGTCTGGCCTCGTGACCGCTTGCTGCCTCCGTCATTCATCGGCAGCGAGCGCGCCGTCCCCACAGGCCATGTGGTCGCTGAATGCGTGCTGCCCCACGGCTATACCTGGAGTTCTATCTTCCGCCTTTCACTCCCTGCCTTGACCTGCTGCGGCTTGACATTTCCGGCGCTCGTTCGCCATCCTCTGTCCATTGGGACTGCCTGATGCCCTCCCGTAAAGCGCCGAGTCGTTGGCCCGGTTCGACGAATGGTATTTGCGACTCGCCTCCTCGGGTATAAGCGACATCAAGTTGCCCAATAAGAAGGTTGGCTGAAAAACCATTTGACAGAATGCCTTATAGGCATACACTATAAGGTATGATATTCGATTGGAATCCCGAGAAGAATGAGTGGCTCAAAGAAAAGCGGGGCATATCGTTTGAAGAAATCGCTTTGCTCCTCGGTTCCGGGCGCCTGTGGCGTGTATCGGACCATTGGAACCAAGAGAAGTATCCAGGGCAAGGGGTGTTCTTCGTTCCTGTCGGGGGGTACATATATCTGGTTCCATATGTAGTCGATGGCGACACGATATTCCTGAAGACGGCGATTCCAAGCCGGAAGGCAACGCGTGAATATCGACAAGAGATAGGTGGACATCATGAAAGCATCTGAAGAAAAGGAAATTCTTGAAGCGTACGAGCAGGGGCGGATGAAACTGCGAAAACCGTCCAAAGCGCTCATGGCGAAGCTCGCGAATGCATCCGGTCGTACTTTCAAAAAGGACAAGCGGATCAATATCAGAATCAGCAACCATGATTTGATTGGTATTCAAACAAAGGCTCTTCAAAAAGGGTTGCCATATCAGGCATTGATATCAGGACTTATCCATCAATATGTTGAGGGTGATTTGCTGGAGAAGGCATAGGCAGCGAACCATCCACTTGAGGCGACAGGTGATTCGCGGGCGAGCGATTTGAAGTCGGCCGGATCACTGGGCCGCGCATCACCTTCCGCCTCAGTGGTAACGTTGCAGGCGGCACAGGCAAATCGTCCACTCTTTGGAAATCTGGCCCAGCAACTGTACAATACGCCGACGCATGGGAATGGACGCCAGAGCCTGCAATGTTCCTTCGCCACCAAACTTCTCCACATGGTCAATCCTAACGCGCCGATATACGACTCGCTTGTTGCGGCCTTCTACTTCTTCCAGGAGCCTGGCCGAAACAAACCTTTGGGGCAGCGCATCGCTGCCTACGTTGCATTTCACACTTTCCTTGCTGAAGAGTACCGACGGATTCTCGCGAACGGTCTGCTGGCCGCGTCAATCCAGGCATTCCGACAACAGTTCAATCCCCAGCACTTTACGGACGAAAAGGTCATCGATTCGCTGCTCTGGACATACGTGGCGTTGCTGCGGAGCGGTGGAGTCACAAGTGGGACAATCATTTATCGCTAATCGGGGCACCCCGACTGCCCCTTGAGGGCCAGCCGGGGTTCCCATCACGTGACCGCGTTGGCACACGGAACGTAACTCACGCGGCACCACCCGGCATGCGGGTCTGCACCGGGCGGTTCCGATTAGACTCGGGCTTTCGGCCCACGGTGGAGGTTGATCGTAAGCGTCACGCCGAGTGCCCCGGCTGTTGGCATGAAGACTGTTGAGAAAGAGGAGCAACCGCGGAGCGTGATCCCGTGGCTACAGAGACAGCAGAAGTGTCAGAGGCGCCGACCTATGACGCCTACGATGCGATGGCCGGCTTGGTGTTCTGCGCTACGTCCCCGCTCTGCGGATAATGTGAGCCACTTACTGCTTGGCCATCGACGGC
>SLOV01000091.1 GCA_007132345.1 Kiritimatiellia bacterium | reverse complement strand
TTTCGTTTTTTGGGGCGGGGGGCGTTTTTTATGTGGGTTGATGGGTTGTTGTCCGAGCGGGGTTTTGGGAGAATCTGATTCACCCGCGACACGAGGTCGCGGGGGTCTGCTGGAGAGGGCACGAGGTCGCGGGGGTCTGCGAATGAAAATGAATCGAAATATCGTTGCACTAATGGTTTCGCTCTGTGTGGGATTTGTCGGCAGGGGCATGGCGGATTCGCCGGAGCCGGAAACCGAAACGGAACTGGCGCCTTCCGTGGTGGCGCGGATCGACGGGCATCCGGTGCCGTACGAGTGGTTCCTGCACGAATTCCGCTCCACGTTCTTCCAATACGAGAATGAGGCGACAGCGCGCCGTGAGGCGTACGATCGGTTTCTGGATCGCATGCTGCTCTATCGCGCGGCGCAGACCGAGGGTGTCGACGACGACCCGGAGATCCGCGCCGAGGTCGATGCGCAGATCGGGATGATGCGCGCCTTCATGGAGTATCAGTTGGCCATGGCCGAGGCGCGCATCGTAGTGGAGGCCTTTCTGGCCCGACGCCAGCTCGGGCCGGAACAGTTCCGCGCGGACGACGAAGCGCTCGCCGCTCAAATTCGCCGCGTCGCCGCCGTCCACCCGGAGGCGGACCAGCCGTTCGAGTCGCTGCCCGCCGAGGTGCAAACGCAGATTCGTAAACGGGTGGAAGCGGAGATGCGCAGGGAAGCGATCGAGGGGCTCATCGCGGAACTGCGGCACGAGATGGAGATCGAATCGAATTACCCGGCGATCGATGCGGTGCCGGTTCCGGAGATCATCCGCGACTGAGCGGGGTGACGAAGTCGCTCAGAGCTTCTGAACCTGTTCGATGGCCGCGTTTTCGCCGTAGATCAGAAAGGTGTCGTTCTGGTCAATTCGGTAGTCGTGCCCCGGCACAATGGGCACCACCTCGCGGGTGCCGCCCGCGTTTTCATCCTCCTTCTTGACCAGAATCACGCGCACGCCGTAGCGGGCCGGCAACCCCGCCTCGGCCAGCGTGAGGTCCCAGAGGTCGGAGGGGGGCGCCCATTCGACAATCGAAAAGCCTCGGAACAGGGGGACCCTGCGCGCCGACTCCGCAGAGACCAGGCGCTGGGCAAGACCGTCCGCGGTGTCGACCCTTAACATGGCCTCGTTATAGAGGGCAAAGACGTCGCTGTAGTGGAGAACGCCGAGGAATGAGCGGGTTTCGGCGTCCGCAAGGACCGGCAATTCTGTGAAACCCGATTTCTCGAAGCGGATCAAGGCGGCGCTGAGGGTCTCGTCGGGTATGCAAAAGGGAGTCTGTTCGTGGAGTACATCTTCGACCAGCAGGGCCTGTTCCATACTCTCGCGATGCAGCAGGACACGGCGCAGGTCGGCCGCGGTGACGACGCCGGCGAAGGTGGAGTCTTCCTGGACGATATAGAACTGGGCGTGGTCCGTCTCGATCATGGCCTCGACCAGCGCGCTTACCGGGGTGTTAGGGCGGAAGACGGGGACATCCTGCTTGATGGTCTGCTTTACCGTAAAGTCCTTGAGCACGTCCTGGGAGCGGCTGCTTTGGAGATCGATCCCCCTGCGAATGAGTTTGGTGGTGTAGATCGACTCGCGGTTCAGGGCCTGCGCCGTGACGGTACTGACGATACAGACCAGCATGAGGGGGAGAATGAGGTTATAATCGCTGGTGATCTCGAAGATGATGAGAATGGCGCTGATGGGGGCATGCGTGGCACCCGCTACGAGGCCGCCCATGGCGACGAGGGCGTAGCCGCCTGCATGCTGCGGTTGATGGCCGAAAACGGTGGCGACAATCTGGCCCAGAGCGCCGCCCAGCATTGCACCGACGAAGAGGGAAGGGGCAAAAACGCCGCCCGACCCGCCCGAGCCAAGGGTGAGGCTCGTGGCGATCATCTTGCCGAAGATCAGGACAAAGAGGAGTAAGAACGGCATTTCGTTGCGGAGGGCGAGGTTTACAGTTTCGTAACCATCGCCGAGGAGATGCGGCAGCCACATGGCCAGGCAGCCGAGTCCCAGGCCGCCAAGCATTGGCTTGAGAGCGGGGTGAACCTGTTTGAGTGCGTTGAAGCCGTCCTCCATGCGATAGAGCGACTTGATGAAGAGGAAAGAGATAGCTCCGCAGAGGAGGCCGAGCAGGAGATAGGCGCCGAGTTCGAGCGTGGACGCCAACTCGTATTCGGGCAGCACGAAGACAGGGTTGTCGCCGAAGTGGCGCCGGGCGATGACGGTGGCGAGCACCGCGCTGATGACGATGGGTCCGAACCTTGCGACGCCGAACTCGCCCAGGATGACTTCGACGGAAAAGAGGGCGCCGGCGATGGGGGCGTTGAAAGTGGCGGCAATGCCCGCGGCGGCGCCGCAGCCGACGAAGGTCCGTAACTTATGGCGGGAGACGCGGAGAAGTTGGCCGACGCCCGAGCCGATGGCGGCTCCGATCTGGATGATGGGACCTTCACGGCCGGCTGAGCCGCCGGAGGCGATCGTGAGCGCGGAGGCGGCGGCTTTCGTGATCATGACGCGGGCGCGAATGATGCCGTTTTTGGCGGCGACGGACGCCATGACCTCGGGGACGCCGCAGCCGCCGGCCTCCCGGGCGAAGAAAGAGACGATGAGACCGACCAGCAAGCCGCCGAGGGCGGGCATGAGAAAGAGGCGTCGAGAGGAGAGTTCGCGAAGCGCGGCCAGCGAGATCTCCGCCTCGCCCCAGAAGAAGAATTGCAGGCCGTGGATCAGAGATTTGAAGAGTACGGCCGCGAAACCGCAGAGCACGCCGATGACGATGGCGACGCCGAGAGTGAAGAGACGTTCGTGCATCATGGCCGACTCGACCCAGGGGCGGGTCGACTTCAGCAAGGCCAGCAGGCGCTGTTTTCCGGTGTGTGCGAGCGGGATCAGTTCTTGTGGGTTAAGCGTAGCCATGGGGGTTGTGGGGTAGTGGATTCCGGCGGGGGGATCAAGGGGAAAGGGGGGCAGGAAGTGGTCAGTGGTCGGTGTTCAGTGGTCAGGGGGAGCAGGGTTTCGGGTGTCGGGGGGAGAGGGTGTTCAGTGGTCCCTCCTTCGCCAAAGGCTTCGGAGGGCAGGCGGTGTTCAGGGGGGACAGGCTCCGGGGGACGGGCAGTCGCTTCGCGACATGCCCATCCTCCAGTCTTGCGAGATGCGCACTTGACGATTCTGAACACTGACCACTGACCACTACATCCGAAACCCGAAACCCGAAACCCGAAACCCGAAACCCGAAACCCTTCTGCCCACTCCTCTACGATTTGCTGCTGGGCCGGGCCTTTTTTGTTTTCGACGGCGGGGAGGCGAATCCATAGTCTTCGGTCTTCTGTAAAGGATTTTGAGTGATGCTCGCTAAACGTATTATTCCTTGCCTCGATATCGCGAACGGGCGCGTCGTGAAAGGCGTGAAGTTCGTGGAACTGCGCGACGCAGGCGATCCGGTCGATGCGGCGGCGGCGTACGAAGCGCAGGGCGCGGACGAACTGACCTTTCTCGACATCACGGCCTCGCACGAGGAGCGCGATACGATTGTAGACGTGGTGCGGGCCGTGGCGGCGCGCGTCTTTATGCCGCTCACCGTGGGGGGCGGGATCCGGACCGCAGCCGATATCCGGCGCATGCTGCAGGCGGGGGCGGATAAGGTGTCGCTGAATACAGCGGCGGTTTTTCAGCCGGGGCTGGTCGACGAAACGGCGGCCCAGTTCGGGAGCCAGTGCATCGTGGTGGCAATCGACGCGCGGCGGCGGGAGGACGGCTCGGGCTGGACGGTTTACACGCACGGCGGGCGCAAGCCGACGGAGCGCGACGCCGTGGAGTGGGCGCGCGAAGTGGTGGCGCGCGGCGCGGGCGAGATCCTGCTGACGAGCATGGACGCGGACGGTACGAAGGACGGCTATGACCTGGGGCTGACGCGCGCGGTGAGCGAAGCGGTGAATGTGCCGGTGATTGCTTCGGGCGGCGCCGGAACGCTGCAGCATCTCTTCGAAGCGGTGACCGACGGCAAGGCGGACGCAGTGCTGGCCGCCTCGATCTTTCACTTTGGGGAATACACCATTCGCGAGACCAAAGAGTATCTTCGGGAGCGAGGCGTGGAGGTTCGATTATGAACGAATTGGAAGAAGGCGAGAGGCTCAGCCTCGATTTCGGAAAACTCAAAAAGGCGGCGGCGGTGAGTGAGGATGTCCTGCCGGTGGCGGTGCAGCACGCCGACTCCGGCGAGGTGATCCTGGTGGCCTACACGAACGAGGCCGCGTTCCGAAAGTCGGTGGCGGAGCGGACGCTGGTCCTCTGGAGTACGTCGCGTAACGAGTTATGGGAAAAGGGCAAGACCTCCGGGCAGACGTTCGACCTGGTGGAGGTCCGGGTGAACTGCGAACAGAACTCCCTCTTATATAAGGTACGTCCGCGCGCCGGGGCGATCTGCCACACGAAGAACCGCGACGGCCGCCCGAGAAACTGTTATTACCGGCGCTTGAATCTGGAGACAGGCCAGTTGGAGAACACGGACCCCTGAGGTCAGAGGCCCCATGCATACCCCGGACAAAGCAACCTTCCTGAAACGCGCCGAGTCGGGCAACCTGATTCCGGTCTGGCGTGAACTTCTCGCCGACCAGGAAACGCCGGTGTCCGCCTATGAACGGTTGCGGCGTGCCCTGGAGGCGCGCGGGCAGGGCGACTATACCTTTCTGCTGGAGAGCGTGGAGGGCGGCGAACATATTGCGCGCTACTCCTTTCTGGGCGGCTGCCCACTGGCCGTTTTCCGGGATCACGGCGACCGCGTGGAGGTCGAGCACCGGGACGGGCGGGCGGAGACGCTCGAAGGCGTGCCGGGCCTGGAGGCGATCAAGTCGCATATGTCGCGCTATCGACCAGTCGCCGATCCGGCGCTGCCGCCGTTCTATGGCGGCGCGGTGGGCTATATCGGGTATGACGCCATTCGCCAGTTCGAGCCGCGGGTGGGCCTCAGCGATGGCGAGGGGCTTGGCTGGCCGGAGATGATGTTCCTGCTGGTGGACACGCTCGTGGTGTTCGACCGCGTGCGCCACACGATGAAGGTGGTGGCCAACGCCTTCATCGAGGGCGACCCCGAAGCGGCGTACAACGAGGCGGTGGCCCGTATCGACGGGCTTTGCCGGGATCTGGAGACGTCGGTGCCGCGCTACCTGCTTGATGCCGCCGAGGAGCCCGCGGAAATCGAGTGGGTCTCGAATGTGGAACGGACCGCGTTCGAAGCCTCGGTGGAGAAGGCGAAGGAGTATATTCGTGCCGGCGACATCATTCAGGTGGTGCTCTCGCAGCGGTTCCAGGCGGAGTGCGAGGTGGACGCGCTCGATGTGCACCGGGCGCTGCGATCCGTGAATCCCTCGCCCTACATGTTCTGTCTCGAGTTCGGGGCGCGAAAGATGATCGGGTCGAGCCCCGAGATTCATGTGCGCTGCGAGAATGGCGAAGTCGAGATTCGTCCGATCGCCGGGACGCGACCGCGCGCCGCGGATGCAGAAGAGGATCGGCGCCTCGAAACCGAATTGCTGGCGGACCCGAAGGAGCGGGCCGAGCACATCATGTTGGTCGACCTGGGCCGCAACGACATCGGGCGCGTCTGCACCTTCGGCAGCGTGCAGGTGCCGGAACTGATGGTGATCGAACGCTATAGCCACGTCATGCACATTGTCTCGTCCGTGCTGGGGCGGCTCGACCCGGCGCACGACGCGTACGATCTGATGGCCGCGACGTTTCCGGCGGGCACGGTGAGTGGCGCGCCGAAGATCCGTGCCATGGAGATTATCGGCGAGTTGGAGACGATGAAGCGCGGCCCCTATTCCGGGGCGGTGGCCTATGTCGGCTTCAGCGGCAATCTCGATTCGTGCATCACCATTCGCACGGTCCTGCTGGAGGGTCGCTGCGCCTATGTGCAGGCCGGGGCGGGGATCGTGGCCGACTCCGATCCGGCGCGCGAGTATGAGGAGACCCGCAACAAGGCGCGGGGCATGCTCAAGGCCCTGGCGCTCTCGAAGCGGTTCGCGGATGTGCGGCGGGAGGAAGCGCCATGATTCTGGTGATCGACAACTACGATTCTTTCACCTTCAACCTGGTGCAGTATCTCGGCGAGCTCGGCGCGGAACTGAAGGTGGTACGGAACGACGAGGTGACCCTGAAAGAGATCGAGGCCATGCGGCCGTCGAAGATTCTGGTGAGCCCCGGCCCCTGTTCGCCGAACGAGGCGGGGCTTTCGTGCGAGGTCATCCGTTCCTTCGGGCCGCGCCTGCCGGTCTTCGGCGTCTGTCTCGGGCACCAGTGCATCGGCCAGGTGTACGGGGGGCGCGTAGTGCGGGCGGACCGGTTGATGCACGGCAAGACGTCGCCGATCCGCCACGACGGCCGCTCGGTGCTGGCGGGTCTACCGAACCCGTTCGAGGCGACGCGCTATCATTCCCTGCTGGTCGAGCGCAGCTCCCTGCCGCCTGAGTTGGAGGTGTTCGCCGAGACGGAGGAGGGCGAGATCATGGGGCTGGTGCATCGGGAGTATCCGGTCTTCGGCGTGCAGTTTCATCCCGAGTCGATCTTGACGCAGGACGGCATGCGGATCGTGGAAAACTTCGTGAAGATGCAGGCATGAGGGTGCTGGTGCAACGTGTGCGAAAGGCCGCGGTTCGTGTAGATGATGCGGTCTGTGGCGAAATCGGCCCCGGTGCCCTGTTGCTGGTGGGCATTTCGCGCGGCGATACTGAGGCGGACGTGACGTTTCTGGCCCGAAAGGTCGCCGCATTGCGCATTTACGACGATGCCGAGGGAAAGCTGAACGCGGATATCGGTTCGGTCCCGGGCGGCGCTTTTCTGGCGGTGAGCCAGTTCACGCTTTATGGTGATTGTCGGAAAGGAAATAGGCCGAGCTACATCGAAGCGGCGCCCGCGGAAGAAGGGCGGGCGCAGTTCGAGCGGTTTGTGCATGCGTTGGTTGGCCTGGGGCACCGGGTCGAAACCGGGCGCTTCCAGGAGCAGATGCTGGTGAGCTTGGAGAATGACGGTCCCGTGACATTGCTGCTGGAGAGCCGGGGGCGCGGTTCATGAAGCGAATACCGTCGCGACTCGTGCTTGTGCTGGCTTTGGCGTTGGGGGCAGTCCCTGACTTCGCCATGGCAACGGAGCCGTTTCTTGGCCAGCCTCGCGATGCGGCCCCGCCGGTGACCAGCAGTTCTCAGCGCTTCGTGTTTCGGGGGTTGCGTCGCGAGGACGCGCTGAAGCTATCCACCTGGGCGGAGCGGATGGCTTCGCGCCTCGAATCGGATGTCGGCCTGCGACTGCCTTTCGGACGCTCGGAGATGATCCGTGTCAACGGGGTGCTGAACCCGGCATCGGAGCGGGGCCAACTGCTGTTCAGCCAGGGGTTCGTAGATGGGCTCTTGCAGCAAGGCATCACGGTGGAGAATCCCGGACAGGTCGAAGAAGAGCAGTTTCTGGAGGGCTTCGTGGCGGTGCTGCTATACCGATATGTGCTGGCCGAATACCGGGCCGGGGCGCGGCGCAGCGGGGCGGAGGTGGCCATTCCCGATTGGTTCCTCGTCGGCATGGCGCAGCGGCTGACCCCCGAACTGCGCGAGCGGAATCTGCGGTTTGTCTCCGAAGCGTGGAAGCAGGGGGACGGTTTTTCGGCGGCGGAGATTCTGGGCTTCGAGTCGCTGCCACAGGGGCGCGTGGCGCAAAAGGCCTATTGCGGTTTGCTGGTGGACTGGTTGAAGCCTTCCATTGAAAACCGGCTGGGATGGCGGGCCCTCTTCCGGCATATGGCTTCGGGCGGTGACCAAGGTCCCTCCTTCTGGCGCGGACTGCTTCCCGGCGATCCTGAACAGCGGGAGTTCTCGAAGCAGTGGGATCTCTGGCTGGCGGGGCAGATGGAGAGCATCCGGGACCTCGGTACGTTGAGCTTCGACGATCTAATCGCCCTTCGCCAGATTCTGCTCCGCACGACGGCGGGCTATCCGCCCGGCCATCGCGGCCCGCCGCTGGCGCTCGAAGACCTTGTGTCGCTTCGGGACGAGCCGTGGATACGCACCCTGGCTCTCGATGTCATGGCGGATCTTTCCCGCTTTGGTGTGGGGCGCGCGCCTGCGCTGCGGGAGGCGGCACAGGGATTTGTCGATTTCTTTCAGGCGCTGGCCGATCCTTCCACCTTCGGCCCCACCTTCCGCCTTACGGCTGGCGGGCCGGAAGTGGTGCTGCGCCGCATGCTGAAAGAGGCGCGCGACGACCTGGAGCAGTTGGAGAAGGATGTCGCCCTGCGCAGTCACTACATGAATCAAATGCAGCGGCCGACGCCCACCCGTCCCGACGCGAGGGATGCAAGGCCCATGCCGGAACCTGCATCCGAGCGCGGGCTCGACGAGTTGCGGCGCCGTTATCTGGATGCGCTGGAGCAGCAGCTCGAACGCTAGGTTCCGATGCATAACCTTGTTTGCCGAGCCCCGCTCGCCTAGACTGCCTCCCCGATATGAGCACCGAAAAGACAACGGTTGGCCGGATTGCGCCAGAGGTCCTCGCCTATACGGCGGGAAAGGACGTGGAACTGGACCGTCGCTTGATCGAAGCCGATTGCATCGGCACGGCGGCACATGTGCAGATGCTCTCCGAGATGCCTCTCGACCCGGCCCTGATCAGTGCCGCCGAATGCCGGAAGGTGATCGCGCAGTTGCTTCTTGCCATGCGCGATGCGCGCCGCGGCGCCTTTGAAATCACCCTGGCCGATCAGGACGTGCACCTGGCGCTGGAACGACGGCTGACGGAGCGGTTGGGCGAGTTGGGCAAGAAGGTGCACACGGGGCGGAGCCGTAACGACCAGGTGGCGCTCGATCTTCGACTCTTTGCCCGCGAAGAGCTGCTGAATATGATCGGCGAAGCCGCCGACCTTTCTGAGGCGCTGTTCCGGTTCGGCCGCAAACACGCCCGGCTCCCTATGGTGGGCCGGACGCACATGCAGAAGGCCATGCCGAGTTCCGTCGGGCTCTGGGCGGCGGCGCATGGGGAAAGTCTGCTCGACGATCTGATTGTGCTCTGGGCGGCGTACGAAGTGAACGACCAATGTCCGCTGGGCTCCGCGGCGGGATATGGCGTACCGCTGCCGACCGATCGCCAGCGGGTCTCCGATCTGCTCGGCTTTCGGCAGCCGGTGCATGGCGTGCTCTATGCCGGGAACGCACGCGGCAAGGTGGAGGCGATCCTGCTGCAGGCGGCGTCGCAGGTGATGCTCACGCTCTCGCGCCTGGCGCAGGACCTGGTCCTGTTCACCATGCCCGAGTTCGATTACTTCCAGTTGCCGGACGGCTTCTGCACGGGCAGCAGCATCATGCCGCAGAAGAACAACCCGGACGTGCTCGAACTGGTCCGCGCCAGGGCGGCACGCGTCGCTTCGCAAGCCGACATGGTGATGGGCATGATTCGCTCCTCCGCCAGCGGGTATAACCGCGACATTCAGGAGGCAAAGGAGCCTTTCCTCGATGGCCTGGCCGTCACGCGTGCCACGTTACAGATTCTCACCGCGCTGGTGCCTGGACTGGTGCCGCGTCCTGACGCGCTGCGCGCCGCCTTCACGCCGGAGGTTTTCGCCACCGACCGTGCCTTGGAGCTCGTGGCCAAGGGCACACCGTTTCGGGATGCTTATGACGAAGTGAAGGCCAACGTCGCGGCGCTGGTGAACGCGGATCCGGACAAGGCGCTGGCGTTGAAGCAACATCTGGGCGCCACGGCGGGGCTCGATTTCAGCCTGCTCGTCGGCCGCGCCCGCAAGAGCCGGCGCGAGGCGGCGGCAAAGCGGCGGGCGATTCATCGGGCGTTTGGCAAGTTGCTCGGCGCGCCCTATCCGGCATGCGTCGCTCCCGAATGAGAATGGAGATTCGCGAAAATGCGCTTGGAAAGGTGCGGCCATGGGGCTAGGTTGCGCGCGGGTGGGGGCGAGCGTTTCGGTCCACCCTGAGTTCAGGAAGTTGGCATGTATACTGAGTTTTTCGGACTGAGCGAGTTTCCTTTTAATATTACGCCTGACCCGCGGTTTCTCTATTTTTCGCCGCGGCACCGGGAGGCGTTCGATCACCTTGTCTATGGCATTCACCAGCGAAAGGGGTTCATCGAACTGAGCGGTGAAGTGGGTTGCGGTAAGACCACGCTATTGCGTGCGGTGCTTTCGCAGTTGCCGTACGACATCGAGACGGCGCTGGTGCTGAACCCCAAATTGAACGAAGACCAGTTGCTGAAGGCCATTCTGAACGATTTCGGTTTGAGCGTGCGCGGCGACGATCGGCTGGCGTATGTCGAACAGCTCAACGAATTCCTGCTCTCGCAGGCGGAGCGTGGCCATAATGTCGTGTTGATTATCGACGAAGCGCAGGACCTGGAGCCCGAACTGATGGAGCAGGTGCGTCTCCTCTCGAATCTTGAGACCGACCAGCACAAGCTGATGCAGATTGTGCTGGCGGGCCAGCCGGAGCTGCGGGCTCGCCTGAACCAGCATGACCTCCGCCAATTGCGACAGCGTATTCTCATTCGTTGCTCCGTGCAGCCGCTGAATGTCGAGGAGACCGGGGAGTATATCGCGCATCGTCTGCGGGTGGCGGGCGGCACACCGGATGTTTTCTTTACGCCGGAAGCGGTGCAGGGCGTTTTCCGGTATTCGAGCGGCACGCCGCGGCTGATTAATG
>SLOV01000161.1 GCA_007132345.1 Kiritimatiellia bacterium | reverse complement strand
TGGTTCTCTTGCGGCGCGCCATCTGGAAAACGAAACAGGGCCTGGAAGGCCAGGTATTACCCCACCTGCGCGCCTTACGTCGTTGGCAGTGGAGCAGCAGAGATGAATGCCGTCATCTCCAAGAGGAGCGACTCTCGGCCCTACTGCGGCATGCCTATGGTCATGTGCCCTATTACCGCCAAGTCCTCGCCGACTGCGGAGTGGTGGTCGACGGTAATGTGCATCTGGATCGGTTTGCCGAGCTGCCTCTGCTCGACAAGGCGGCCATTCGCGAGGCGAAAGAAGGGCTTCACTCCGACGACCTCGCGCGGCGGCGTGTTTACAGGAACAGCTCGGGCGGCTCCACCGGCGAGCCCATTCAGCTTCTCCAGGACAAGACCTACCGCGACTGGATGACCGCCGTCAAAATCCTCTTCGACGAATGGACCGGATACCGGCTCGGGGAACGGAAACTGATTCTCTGGGGATCCGAGCGGGATTTGAAAGCGGTCCGCCGCTCCTGGTTCCGGCGCGTGGGCGAGTGGGCCCGGAACGAACACCGCCTCAACGCCTTCTGCATGACACCCGACGATATGCGCGCCTATGCGGCGGAAATCACCGCTTTCGATCCGCGCCAGCTCCTGGCCTACGCCGAGAGCCTTTACGAGTTGGCGCGATTCATCGAACGCGAGGGCCTTGAGACCTGCCCACCTCACGCCATCATGACGTCCGCCGGGACCCTCTCTCCAGAAATGCGCGGCGTTATCGAGCGCGTCTTCCGCGCGAAGGTTTTCAATCGCTACGGCTCACGCGAGGTGGGCGATATTGCCTGCGAGAGCGAAGCGCACGACGGGATGCTGATCTGCGCGCCGACCCATTACGTCGAACTTCTTGGCCCGGACGGCGCGCCCGTGGCGCCCGGCGAAGCCGGAGAGGTCGTGATCACCAATCTCGTGAACTTCGCGATGCCGCTCATTCGTTATCGGATCGGGGACATGGCCGAATGGGCCGGGCAAGAGAGCGGTTGTGGCAGGCACTGGCCGCTCCTGCGTGGGGTGACCGGCCGGGTTTCAGATTACTTCACCCGCGTGGACGGTGCGCGGGTGCGCATTCCGACCGCCTTTTTTTCCGAGGAACCCTGGATTCGCAAATACCAGGTCATTCAGGAAGAGCTGTCGCGGGTTCGATTGCTCATCGTGGCGGACGGCCCGACGCCTCGCGACCGGCTGGAGCTTGTGATGGATCGCATCCGGCAACTCATGGGCGAAACATGCCGCATCGAGTTCGAGGAGGTTGACGACATTGCCCCCAGCGCCTCCGGCAAGTATCGCTACTCCATCTCGAAAGTCACGGAGCAGGCCGGCACCGAACGGCGCTGAATGCGTTCCATTCCGGTCTGCGCTTGAAGACCATGCGATCCTTGGGGGTGTTCGAGGAGATTTGAGTGTAAGAGTGCGTGTACGAGTACGGTGAATGTGGGTGCCCCATAATCCCTCAGGGCCTCATGGTCGAATGCCGATCTCCTCATTCGACCTCCGTACTCGTACACCTACTCGTACACGCCGATCTCTCCGTCAGTCTGAAAAACGACCGTATCTACCTACCTGCAAATCCCGGAAGTTCCAGAATCGTATCGAGGCGCGCAACCCATAGCGGCGCCACCTCGCTGGCGTCCAGCATCCCACGCACCTCTTCAATCGCATCGCCCCAGGCGGCCAGGAGGTGAGGCGCCAACGCCTCCTCCGGCGTTGCGGGGGGCGGCAGACGGAGGCGCAGTGCGTGCATACGCCCGATTTCATGCACCGCCTCGCGAAGCGGGCGCACGGCCTCCTCGGCCAGGCCTTCGCCAACCAGGAGTCGCACGGCCTTCAGCTTGCGCCGCGCCATGTCCCGCGCCGCGCCCAGCTCCGCCTTTGACTCGGCCGATAAGGCGTCCGCCTCGGAGTCGCCAGGGTAGAGGTGCCGCGTCACGCGCGTGGTCGACGAGATCAGCCCGCTCGACTCCAGCGCCTTCATGGCCTGCGCCGTTGCGCGGTCGATCACCTGCAGATTCACCGGGGCCAGCGGGTCGATGGCGCCCGGACCGAAGAGGTCGCGATAGAGCGGCTGCAACTTCTCGCTCCAGGCCTCGGCGTCGCGATCCACGACGACCAGCAGACAGGAATGGGGGCCCTCCATCGGAAACCGTTCCTCGCAGGCTACAAGCGCGCCGCGCAGAACGTCCGCCGCACGTTCCGCAAAGGCTGCGGCGCGATCGGTCGGCATGGCCCGCGTTGGTGCTGCTTCGCCCGGTTTGACGGGCGCGGCCAGGATCTGTTCCAGCCGCTCCATGAAGGCCTGCGCCCCGCCGCGGAACCGGATCTTGCCCAGATCGCCACGGCCGTCGAGTACGCCGTCCGCCAGGCTCTTTTTCGCTTCGAGCGTGCCGAGCATGCGATGCTCGATCGTGTTCTCCGACACGAGGTTCACCACCGTCACCGCACGCGTCTGGTGTTTGCGCCAGGCGCGCGCGATCCGCTGTTCGAGACGGGCCGGGTTCCAGGGCAGATCGCAGTTCACCACCACGCTGGCGTTCTGCAGATTCAGCCCGACTCCGCCAGAGTCCGTCGAAAGAAAGAGGCGGCAGTCCCGGTCATTCTTGAACATCTGGATTTCCGCCCGCCGGCGGCGCTGCGGCACCGAGCCGGTGTGCCACGCATAGCCAAGCCCGCGCCCGTCGCAATGATCGCGCACCAGTTGCAGCATGCGCTCCCATTCGGAAAACACCACCACTTTGGTTTCGGCCTCCGAGCAGGCGTCGTCGAGGATCTTGTCGAGTTCATCGAGCTTCGGGCAGGCGCGGTCGTCTGGATCGAGAATGTAGTTGGTGTCGCAGATCATGCGCATCATGGCCAACTCGCGCATCAGTTTGTCCTGCTCCTGCTTTGTGAGCGGGCGCTTCTTCGCGACGGCCCGGAGGCGCGCCACCTGTCCCTCGTGGTCGTGGTAGGCATCCGCCTGACCGGGACTGAGCGGAACGAAGTAATGCAGGTCGGTGCGCTCGGGAAGCTCCGTCTCTACGTCCGACTTGAGGCGGCGCATCATGACCGGCTGCACGCGGCGGCGCAGCGTTTCCAGGTTGCGATAGCCGGCGGGGCGACCCCGCTCGTCGAGTTCGTAGAAATCGCGGTTGAATCGGAAGAGCGGGCCGAGAATGGAGGGGTCGAGAAAATCGACCAGCGAGCGCAGCTCATCGATCCGGTTTTCGATCGGGGTGCCGGTCAGGACAAAGGCGTAGCGGCTTTGCAGGCGCTTGATGGACTGCGTGGTCTTTGCGCTCCAGTTCTTGATGCGCTGCGCCTCGTCGAGCACGATGACATCCGGCTGGAGGCGGGCATTCACCTCCTCCACATCCCGCAGCATCTGCTCGTAGTTCACCAGCGTGAAGAACGGCGCATGCGTGTAGGCCTTAAGGCGTAGGTGCCGCGCCCCGAATACGACCTGATAGGGCAAACCGGTGAAGCGCTGGATTTGTTCTTCCCATTCGGTCTTCAGCGAGGCGGGGGTCACGACCAGCACGCGCCGGGCCTTGCCGATGCGATGCAGCAGGGCGCAGGCGGCGATGGCCTGGATCGTTTTGCCCAGCCCCATTTCGTCCGCGAGCAGCGCCCGCTCGGTGAAAGCGAGGTGCAGCATGCCGTCGCGCTGATAGGGGAAAAGCGGCACCTTCGTTTCGTGCGCGGGATAGAGGCCAGCCTGCACCTTCTGTTCGTAATCGTGGCGCAGACGTTTCCGTTCTTCGTCGCGGGCCAGACGCTCCAGCCACGGCTCCACATCCTGCGAGATCCGGAAAGCGGGCTTACGAACCGCACGCAGCACCTTCAATGCTTCGGCTGATGATCCGTTGCGGAGAGATCCCTCCTCGTCGAAGAGCCGCCGCGCAGTCGGCGGGAGGGCCGCAAGCCCGCGCTCGATCCGCAGCGAGCGACGGTCCAGGTCGGGCACCAGGTCAATACGGTCCGAGCCCTGTTTCAGCGCCGCCGCGAAGGCCTTCCGCGACCGTGCCCGCAGCAGGTTCAGCGTGGCCTCTACATGTTTGCAGGTGCCCAGCCCGTTGATGCGGAAATCGACGCATTCGCACGAGAAAACGCGCTCCGCCACATCCCGGATCTCCACGTTGTAGGTCTTTCCACTCTTCGAACGGACGCGGAAGTTGGAGAAGACCGGGAAGTCCGCGTTGGCGTTGACGATCCGGAATTCCTCTTCCTGTGCGCGCAGTTGCCGGCGCAGGATTTCGTCTTCGTCCGTGGTGCGCCAGTCATGTGCGCCGGGGCCCGAAACAGCGGGCTTCTTCTTCCGTGGCGGCTTCTTGTTTTTCGCGATCTTCGTCATGGTTGCATTCTCTCCCTCGCGTTCGAACCGAAGGGTTCCCACAACCGCCGCAAGATGCCAGCGAATAATGCCGGGCCAAACGACAACGGATTCCGCTGATAAACCCCGCTCCGCCGAAAAGAGGCATGGGATGACGCCCCACCGCGATACCGTGCAATGACTCTTCCTCTCCTTTGTCGCGCCCGGCTCGCCTCTGGAGGGAGCTTTGTCGAGAATGCTCGAAAACAACGTGCTATTGGTCGACAAGGCTCGTGACAAGGCTTACGACAAGGTTAAGCGGAATGGGCCGGGGCCCCACCACTGAGGCTTTTCAGCGGAATCGACAATGGTGCGCGTTACCCCACTCCGAGCTGCTTCTTGATCTGTGTCGGGCTGAGCGCCTTGACCGGCGAAAGCCTGTAGTCTTGTCGGATACACTTACTCCCTTACCCTTACTCGACCTCCTTACTCGCTCCTCACAACTCACAGGCAAGACAAGGCGCGCCCCTCCCCGCAAGTCCGCAATGCCCAACATCGATAGCCGACATGCGACCGAAGCGGGTCGAGTAAGGGTATCCGAGCAAGGTTGGCGAGTAAGAGGGTACAGCGATAGATGGTCTGTCCCTAATCTGGGTCCCGTGCTGCCGGGCTCGTATAACTCGCCCCTCCAGGGCGATGGGCGGTTTTCTGCCATGGAGGGCGGAGTTACACGGACGTGAGTCCCCCCGTTGGTGGGACAACGTCCCTCCTCACGGGGGACGCCGTCAAGGCCATCGAATCGGTGCATAGCCCAGGACCACGTGCTGCCGGGCTCGTATAACTCGCCCCTCCAGCCAAGACCCATCCCATTCCGATCCCTGGAGGGCGGAGTTACACGACGCCGCCAGCGCCAGAGCATTTGCGCATGGCCCAGACCGCACGCTGACGGGCTCGTATAACTCGCCCCTCCAGGGCGATGGGCGGTTCGCCCTTCTGCCGATCAGACACTTGCGCAGAAAGGTGGGGCGAAGCGTCCCCGACGTCCACGGAGCCGGGGCAGGCCCGCTGAGCCGCAGTCCTATTTCAGCGCCATTTTGAACGAGGGCACCGAACCCTACGAAGCCGAGGCATGACCCGCGCCACGCGCCATGATCCCAATACGAATCGGCCGGTATTCCGGCTCGGGAAGCCGAGCCGCTCCGGCCTCGAATCCAGTAGGTGCATAGGATGGAGCGGACGCGCTCTTGACCGGAGGCGACGGCGGTTCCGCGTCCGCGGCGGAGCCCGAGCGCAATTGCGGAAAGTGCCCGTACGGTGCGCGAATCTATGAATGTCTACCTGACGCAAAAGGATGTCGCCGCACTCAAGTCCGCGGGCCGCCAATGATTGTTGTGGACGTCAACATCCTCATAACGGATTGGCGGCAGCGGCGCGAGGTGTTGCAGGGTTACGGCTTAGCCTGAAGGGAGAGCATCGCCGTTTCTTCGGGACAGGGGAAATCGCCAGCGGCACGGATGCGACCGATCGCATGGCCAGGCACCACGCCCGCCCAATAGACCCATGTGTAGGGAATCAAATACTGAGCAAAGTTTCCGCCCACGTAAGTGCCGTAGGCCGGATAAAGCGTCTTGTAGCCGCGATCCCACTCGTTGAGCATGCACTCTTCCCGCATGTAGGAAAGCGCATCGTTCGTTGCCATCGCCTCGTGATAGAGCGAGACAAAAGGAATGGCATAAAGAAAGCCGTACGTACCGGGATACCTGCGTGAAGCGAAGTCCTTCGCGTGTCCCCCCTCGTGCAGCGCGATCACCTTCAAATCGGAGTAGAGGTTGATCGTATCGCTCCACGGATTGTAGTTGTCGCCACCAAAGATGCGCTGCGGAACCACCGTGTACCAAGCCCAGCTCAGCACGCCAACCGTGTAGCGCCAGCCCGCACCGACCCGCTTGTTCTGTCGCAGCCGCGCAAATTCGCGCCGAGGGGCATACTGATTGATCCGCACCTTCACGTTGGTGAGCCCGTTGAAGGCAAGATAGTCGAGCAACGCCTGTTCGGTGTACGCCGACACATCGTGATTGTCCACTTTGCGGTTGGCCAGAAGGATACGGCCGAAGATCCCGAAGGCATCGCCCACGGTATCGATCACCACGTTCGGCCTGCCTCGCTCGACCTGGGGCTCGTCGACGGGAAGCGCCGGGATGCGTTCCAGCTTTTCGTCGGGCAGTCTGTGGTAAGGCGTTGTGGCACAGCCCGAAGCCAAGAGGGTGAAGCCTGATGCAAAAGCGGCTAATCGAATCGCGATCGAAAATTTCACAGGCGATGCCTCCTCAAGCGAGTCCCCGGTCAGAGGCCGTGTTATCTCACGTGGACGGAACGTCCGTCGATCACTTTGTAAAAGCACGCAGCAATTCTCAGTATGGCCTGGAACTGGTTCTTTGGGCCTGCTGAAGCAGGTATTACGAACGGCTTTTCGCCGGGTCTTCGCCCGTTTGTAGTCCCGCCTTAAGGTGGCGAAGGCCATAATGAGAATTGCTGAAAAGCATGGCTTCGCCGCCGACTTCGCGTATACTGGCGCGGCGAAGACAGCAGAAGCGGAGCCATGCTTTACGACGAATACCTCTATGACCTGGGCCTGATTCTGATCGCCGGCGTGGCGTTTGCCTGGCTGGCGGCCAGAATTCGTATGCCTTCCATCGTCGCCTACATCCTCGCCGGCCTCTTTCTAGGACCCCTGACCGGCGCGCTGTCCATGACCGACTCCATTCACCTGATTTCGGAAGTCGGCATTGCCCTGCTCCTCTTTCTTGTCGGGCTTGAATTGAGCTTCGACAAGATTCGCGACGTGGGTCCCGTCGCCCTGGTGGCCGGCATCGGACAGGTGGTCTTCACCGCCGTGATCGGCTTCGGGTTCTGCCTGCTGATGGGATTCGATCTCATGCCCGCCGTCTTCCTCGCGACCGGCCTCACCTTCAGCAGTACGGTCGTGGTGGTGAAGTTGCTCGATCAGAAGAAAGAGCTGAACTCGCTGTACGGCCGCATTGCCGTCGGCATCTTCCTCGTGCAGGACCTGGTCGTCGTGATCGTACTCACCTTTCTGGCCGGGCTCGGCCGGGGCGAAGAGGTTTCGCTGCAAGGAATCGCCGGGGGCATCGGCTGGGCCTTCGGCGGTATGCTGGCCCTGCTGGCCGCGATGGTCGTGGCATCCCGCTACCTGCTGAGCCGCCCCTTCTCGTGGGCGGCGCGCCAGCCCGACATGCTGCTGATCTGGAGCCTCTGCTGGTGCTTCATTGTGGTGGCGGCGGCCTATGCGCTCGAACTCTCGGTGGAGATCGGCGCCTTTCTTGCAGGCATCAGCCTGGCGCAGTTCCCGTTCAGCGACGACCTGCGGCGGCGGGTGCATCCGCTCATGAACTTCTTTCTTGCCGTCTTCTTCGTCTCCCTCGGCATCCGCATGGAGTTCAGCGCCGCGGGCGGGCAGATTCTGGCGGCGCTGCCACTGGCCCTCTTCGTCCTCATCGGTAACCCGTTCATCTTCATGGTCATCATCTCGCGCATGGGCTATAGCGAAAAGACGGCCTTCAAGACCAGCGTCACCGTCGCCCAGATCAGCGAATTCTCCTTCGTCTTCGCCGCCATGGGCGTCAGCACCGGCCTCATCGATGAAGTCACGCTCGGCATCACCTCGCTGGTGGGCATTCTAACCATCGGCATTTCCTCCTACATGATCCTCTACAGCGATCCGCTTTATGCCTTCTGCCGCAAGGCCCGCCTGCTGCGCCTGTTCCGTGCGGGCGACAAGGATCCGAAAGAAGAACGGCCGCCCAGAAGGCGTGCCGACCATGTCATCGTTGTTGGCATGAACGCCATGGGGCGCGCCATTGCACAACGTCTGCATGAGGCGGGCCGGACTGTTCTCGCCATCGACGTCGACCCGTCGAAGCTCCTCGGGCTCGACTGCGAAACGATGCTGGGGAACGTCGAATATCTTTCCGTGCTGGAAGAGGCCGGACTCGATAGCGCGCGCCTTGTGGTCTCGGCTCTGCAGATTGAGGACACCAACCACCTGCTTGCCTACCAGTGCCGTTCGCGCGGTATTCCCTGCGCCATCCACGCCTTCGACATCTCGGTGATCAACGACCTGGTCGACCTCGACGTGAACTATCTGATCTTCCCACGCGTCGAGGGGTTGAAGCTGCAAAACGAGGCGCTGAAGGAGATGGGAGTGCTTCCCACATGAACGATGTCGCCCTTCTTCTGCTGGTGGCCGCGGCGGCCTATGCGCTTCGCAGGCTGCTGCATGTTCCGCTGATTCCCATGCTGCTGCTCGCCGGAATGGGCCTGCGTGGCGCCGGCCTGGCGCTGGACCAGGAAGTGGCACGTGGCGCTCTCGATATCGGGCTGGCCATTCTTGTCTTTGGCGCCGGCATGGAACTGAACCCGAAACGCTCCGGAAAGCAGCGAGGCGCCGTGCTCGGGGTAGGCTTCGCGCAGTTCTTCTTTGTCGGCATCGGCGGGGTGCTCATTTCTCGCGCCGTCGGTCTCGACTGGCTGCCTGCCCTCTATGTCGGGCTCTCGATCAGCACGACCTCCACACTCATCGGCGTCAATCTTCTCAAGGGACGCCAGCAGATGTTCGAACCCTTCGGGCGCCTGGTCACCGGGGTGCTCCTGCTGCAGGACCTACTCATTATTCTCATGGTGGTTGTGCTGATCCGCCTGCCGTACGGCGCGGTCTCCCTCCTCACCGGTCTCGGTGGCCTTGCCGTGCTGCTGGCTTGCACCTACATCGGCCTCCGCTGGGGCATGCCGAACATTGTGCTGCGCCTCAGACTGGACCAGGACACACTCGGCCTCACGATTATCGGAACACTCTTTCTCTTCATGGGCGCCGCCTATTTGATGAATCTCCCGATCATTACCGGCGCTTTTCTTGCAGGCGTCTCTCTCTCCGCTTTTCCCGTGAACAGCGTGGCCCGGGGATTGGTCGGCTCGATCACCACCTTCTTTAAGGCCCTGTTCTTTATCGTGCTCGGCGGGCTCATTGCGATGCCGGGGCCCGCGGAGTGGCTTCTCGCCGGGGCGCTGACATTCTTCATTCTGATTGCCACGCCGCTGGTGGTGTCGACCATCGCCGTGCGCATGCGGCTTACCGCCCGCTCCGCCATCGAGAGTGGCCTGTTGCTGGCCATGACCAGCGAATTCTCGCTCGTTGTCGTTCTGCAGGGCCTGCTCATGGGTCAAATCCCCGGCGAAGTCTTCAACGTCGTGGCCATCGTCACCGTCCTCACCATGTCCCTGACGCCGCTGATTGCGACCGACCGCACGACGTGGGCCCTCATGCACCTCCTGCCGCTCACCACGCCACGAAGATCCGCCCTGGAGATTCCGGACCGGGACCATATTGTCATGCTCGGCTATGGCAAAGGCGGCTCCGTCGTGCTCAACGCCCTGCAGAAGGCGGAGCGTCAGGTGGTGGTGGTCAACGACGACCCCGTCGTGGTGCGCGAACTTGTCGAACGGGGCATACCGGCCGTCTATGGCGACGGCTCCGACCCGCGCATTCTCAGGGCCGTTGCCGCCGACCGGGCACAGGTTGTCATTTCCTCGATGCGCCGCGTGGCGGATGCCGAGAAGGTGATGAAGCACCTCGGCCCGGACGGACCCCCACTCATCATCCGGGTCTTCGAACCTGATGAAGCCGAGCGCATTCGCCAGCGCGGCGGTATTCCCGTGCTCTCGTCGGAGGCCGCGGCGGAAGCCTTTATGGGTTGGTTCCGCCAGGGCCTCGAGGGGGAAACACCAGGCGAAGCGGCTTAGCGAGTTTCCACGCCAGCGAGCGGTGAATCGTGTTCAGCCGCCCATGCGCGTCGTTATAATTCTCCACCGTAATCACCGGCACCTCCGCGCGCACGCGGCGGTCGACTTCGAGCGCCGCCGCGGGCGGCGGTTCGCGCGGCGGCAGCCCCGCCTTGCGGCGACCCACCGCCGAGTACATGAACCGCTTCTCCGCCGGTTGGCCGGGATCGTGATGCGGCCGGTAGAAGCCTTCAAAATAATGAAACTCCACGTGCGGAAAGCCGAGCACGCGCAACATCTTCGCCGCGGCCCCCGGCGAGATCCGCCACCAGTTCACCAGGTTCGCCTCTTCCTCACCCGGATTAAACTCCACGAAACTGTTGTGCTCGCCCCCGAAGACCAAATCCGGCAACAGGTCGGTGATGACCATGGCCTGCTCCGTGATACGCGCGGCCTCGCGCAATGCGGCGAAGGGACGTTCCAGGTGAAGGAGGATACTCCCGAAGGTGCTGACGTCATATCGACCGATGTCGGAGGGCAGCGCGTAGATATCACCATACACCGCGCGCGCGCTTGAACGGCGGCGGGCATGGGCATACCACCAACTGTTCCGGACCTGCCGCGCCGTCTCCGCGCCGGAGCGGGCATGCGCTTCAAGGTCCAC
>SLOV01000311.1 GCA_007132345.1 Kiritimatiellia bacterium | reverse complement strand
TGGGAGTACTTTAATCCCATGACCGAGATCGATATCCGCACCAGTGGGCACCTGCCGCACTGGGAACAAGGATCGGTCTGGTACTTCGTCACCTTCCGGCTCGCCGATGCGCTTCCCCGTGAAGTTGTCGAAGAAATGCAGCAACAGCGAGAGCGGTGGAAGCAGACACATGACCTCAACCACCTTTCTCGTGAGGAGCTTGCTGAGTATTATCGATTGTTCTCCGAGCGCTACCAGAATCTTCTGAATGCGGGCAGTGGCTCATGCGTATTGCGCGAGCCGGCCATCGCCAGGATCGTGTATGACGCCCTTCGGTTCTTCGATCACCAACGTTACGATTTGGATGAAGTTGTGGTCATGCCCAATCATGTCCATCTTCTGGTGAAACCGTTGGCAGGTCATGGACTGACCGACATTCTGCACTCGTGGAAATCTTACACTGCGAACCGCATTAACGAGCGGCTGGGACGCGTGGGCCAGCTTTGGCAGCATGAGTCTTACGATCACATTGTGCGCAACGAAGCAGCCATGAATGCCATTCGCCGCTATATTCGCGAGAACCCATCCAAAGCAGGGTGAAACTGCTATAGTAGGGGGAGCTTCCAGCTCCCCTCAGCAGAGCCGAGCCCAAAACCGCGGGAGCAGGATGCTCCCGCCACTCTGGGCGGGGCGAGCCTCCAACCATTAAGGCTCGGGATCGAGAACGAGGCGCACGCGCATGCTGCGTTGGGTGGTGATGGTGCTCTGCTCCAACGGTACAGCAACCTCCTCGGTGACGCCGTCGCCAGTCGGCGTCGCTGTGCCTTCGTCGATAATGTCCACGCCAACGATCGCTTCCTGCCACGACAACCCGTCCAGAATGTCGTCGCTGGATTCGACCAGATACGCAAGACCACTGCCGGGAGCGATCAGCCTGCGGTAAATGTAGAGGAGTTCAATCCCGTTGACATCGGAGACAATGGCGCCCCGCGGCAGTGCGTCTTCATGAGGGTCATTTCGGTTCAGGCCCCAAGCATAGCGCTCCAGATTGGGGATGCCGGTGTCGTCGGGGTCGGCCAGCGGGCCGCTGATGTTTTCGTCCAGGAGTTCGGCGGGGGTGAAATTGTTGGCCTGCCATGCGGGGAATCCGGTGAGTCCGCTATCGAAGGAGAGGCGCAGCATGCGGCCCTCGACCGTGCCTTCCGCAAAATCGGCGTTCACGGGTACGGTTTCAATGGTCCAGTCGAGTTCGGGGGATATCGGCGCATAGGATTGCCCCTCGTAGTCGATGCCGCCGTCCGGATCGGCGACGAAGATTTGCCATTCGGCGTTTTCGATGGAGGCGAGAAAGTCCGCATCGTTGTCGGTGAAGAAGCCGCCGCCCAATTCGTCGCCGGGATTCAATTCGGCTACATCGAGATAGATCGAGATGGTATTGCCGGGATTCAGCGGGGTGACAAAGGGCGTGGCTCCGCGCAGGCGCAACAAGTCGTTGCCACTGGCCGCGACATTGCCGAAGAGCGGGGCGCCGGTCTGTGTGAACTGGAAGGCATAGTCGAGGCCGTTGACGGAAGCGGCATTCAGAATCGTGGTTCCGGGGCCGGGCTCGACAAGACCGCTGCCGGAGAGGGCGCCAACCATGCCGGAGCCTTGCAGGCTGCCGGTGAGGTCGAGGGCGACGTCCGCATCGACGAAGGCGCCATCGATTCTCAGGGCGCCGTTGAGGACGTCGAAATCGCCGGTGAAAGTGGCGCCGTCGCCGGCAAGGACCAGGGCCCCGCCACCGGTTTTGGTGATGGTGTGCGAGCCGCTGAGAGGGCCGGTGAACTCCATCTCGTTGCCAAGCCCGGCGGTGTGCAGTCCGGCATCGTTGGCGAGGGTCACGGGCGACGTGACAATGGCATGATTGCCAAAGCTGCCGGGCTCGTAGCGGATGGCCCCAAGAATTCCCATGCCTTCGCCCTCGGGCACGCCGGTGCGGCCAGAGCCACTAAGGGTAAGGGTGCCACCGAACTCGTAAATGCGTGCCGGACCTTCCCCGCTGGAGGAGGTGAGGCGAAGTTGCCCGCCAGGCAGGACGGATATGCCGTCGCCTTCCGTCATGGCTGCGGGCTCCGTGACTGCGAGCACGCCTTGTTCGATCGTCGTTGCGCCGGTGTAAAGCTTGCCACCGCCGGTGAGCGAGGCCATGCCGGGGCCGGTCTTGATCAGGCCGCCAGGGCCGGTCCAGTCGGCGCGCAGGCGAAGGGCACCGAAGTCGGAATCACCTTCGATGTTGTCGATGCGCAACTCGAGATCGCTTGCGAGGATGGTGCCGGCCTCCACCTCGAACTCGACGAAGCCGGTGCCGTCGCCTTGCACGTGGAGCAGGGCGGCCGGCTCGGTGGTTTCGAAGGTCAGCGTGTTGCCGGTGTCCCGGTCGCGAATGCGGTTACGGGATGTGCTCTCGGCGTTGTCGACCAGAATGCTGCCCATGACGATAGGCTCACGGATGTTGACATTGCGATTGGCATCGGGGAGGGGGGCATGGACGATGGCGGCGGCACCGATGCCGTCGGGGTACGTGCCGGTGGACCAGTTGATATCTTCGGCCCAGTCGGCGGTGACCCCTGGGAGGAAAATGGGCGTCAAGTCGAGCTTCTCGACCGTGTAGGCCTTGGTGTCGTCGTTGAAGACGATCCGGTAGACGCCTTCGCCTTCGGTGATCGGGATATTGTCGCCGTCGAGGTCGCCGATGCCGTTGCGTGGTTCGTCATCTCCCCAATTGACGGTCCAGTCGCCGAAAGCATCGAATTTGAATCGTTCGTCCGGGGCGGAACCGAATGCCACTTCGATTTCCCATGTGTAGTCGGCCACCAAGGCCATGGGGGTGTCGGTGGCCCATGCGTTATGGGTGCCGCGCAGGAACATGGTGGGGTAGGTGCTGACGAAGACGGGCGGGGCCACGTCGGCGCCGACCGCAATGTCGTCGAGCCGAAGCTGGGCGCGCGGTCCGCTGTCGCCGCTGATGTGATAATAGCGCCAGAGCAATTGGACATAGGGTTCGCCGATGGCCGTGGCGGGCAATTCGACCGGATCGAACTCGGTAACGTGCCCCGTGGCATCGCGCAGATACTCGACCGGATCGTCGTTGTCGTCGAGTACGTCGAGGAAGGGGCCATCGGAACCCACGCGGTATTGCAGGCGGATCGCGTAGACACGGGTATTGGCCAACAGCGTGGAGCCCAGCCACGATACGCCGGCCTCGGACACCCCGCGCGTGTCGAGTGCTAGCAGCGCGCCGCCGAGATCGCGACCGCGCCCGGTATTGATGAAGGAAATGCCCGCTTCGCCCAGCCCGTTGATGCGTGTGCGGGAAGAGGCCGCGTAGGGGAAGTCGGCGTCGTCCGGTTGCACCGCGGCATCGTCGAACGGAATCCGGTAAGCGAACGCGAGCGGATCGGTCAGGTCTGGATCGCTCGTGTCGCTCTGGAGAAAGAGCATGTGCTCGGGAAAGGAGCCGGCCGGTTCGTCTGCGTCCCATTCGGCGAACGTGAAGTCGCCATCCGCCAACACCGCCGCTTCGGGGTAGACCAGTACACGGAACGAGGTCTCGGCGGGCGGGTTGAATCCATCGTCGGCCTCCAGGGCAATCATCGTATCGCCGCGCAGCAGGGGCGTGATCGTTAGCAGGCTGCCGCTGAGCGATACCGAGACCACCGCGGGATCGACGGGGACCGCCGCAAAGCTCAGCGGATCGTTGTCAGGATCGTCGAAGACGGTGTCGAGATCGATCTGCAAGGCGGCACCGCCTTCGATAAGCGTTTCGAGGCCGACCGGATTACTGACCACCGGTGGCGCGTTCACCCCCGGCAGGGCGCGGCCCTCGACGGTGAAGTTGTCAAAACGATTGTTGCCCACCTCGCCGCCTTCGCCGACGAGGAAGGTGTAGCGGAGGGCAAAGTCGGCGTTGTCGGCAACGCCGGGGACCTCCGTGAAGTCGAGCGTGGTGAGGACGGGCGTGGTGACGATGGGGTTGGTGCTGAAGTTCTGCCAGCTTGTGCCGTCGGTGGTGTAGTCGATGACCTGCAGGCCCGCGCCGGAGCCGGAGCGGCGGGTTTCGAACATGACGAGAATCTCTTCGTAGCCGGTGGTGGGCATCTCGACGAACATGACGGCGCCGGTCGGGTCATTGACGCGGAGGTGCGCGCCGGCCGGATCGTCGAAGCGCGCGTTCTCGGCGAAGAAGTCCTGGCCGGTGCCGCTGGTGACGGCGGCGGGAGAGGCGAGGGTGAAGTCGATCGCGCCTCCGCCGAGGGTGAAGGTAGGCGTGAGCAAGTTGGCGGTGTCGTTGAAGTTCCAGTAGTGCAGGAGCGAGATCGGAGTGCCCGCCTGGAATTGAGCCGTGAGGGCGGGCGCGCCAGCGGGCATAAAGGTGTAATCGGGGTCCGTGCTGACAACCTGCTGTGCGCCATCGACCCAGGCCACGAAGTCGGCGTCGTCGGCGGGGAGGGCGGTGACGGTGACGGGGTAGTCCGGGAAGTAAGAGCCGGTCCAGGGGAAGGCGGGGTTGCCGACGCCGGGCTGCGTGGCGAGGTCCATGGTGTTGACGTGCACGCTGCCGAGGGCGGCGTCGGTGACATCGACCGTGACGTCGACGCGGGCGGCGAGGCTGAAGTAGCTCTGGAGGTGGCCCCAGACAGCGTCGGTGCGCTGCATGGCGTAGGAGCGCATGCGATTCAGATCGCTGGCCCAGTTGTAGGGCTGACGCCAGCGATGGACGTGTTCCGCCATCTCCGCGCCATAAACCGCCTCGAACGCGTCGATTTCGGCGAGCACGCGGCTGCTGGAAAAGGCGGTGTTGAGCTGATCGCTGAAGCGGGTGACAAAGGCGCGTTGGAACTCCGCGCTCTCCAGCATGCGCCGGAAGACGAGGGTGGCGTGTTCGTCGTTGGCGAACTCCGTCTTCACGGGCGAGGCCGCGTAGGCGAGGGTATCGTGGTTCGCGAAATCGTCAAAGCCTGGCACGTAGAAAAATTCGAGGCCGAAGCCGAAATCGGTGTCGAAGAGGATCCAGCGCCAGCGGCCGTCGAGGAAGAAGGGTGCGCCTTCGGTGCGGTTCGATTCGACGGAGCGCCACTTACGCATGTTGTTGCCGGGCCAGTCGGTGTTACCGAAGTAGATCTGCGCCGTGTAGTGCTCGATGTAGTTGTCGATATCCATGCGATCCGCGACGGCTTCGTAGTTCGCGGAGGAGACAACGCCCTGGGTGTCGATGAAGTCTTGCAGATCAAGATAATCGGCCAGCAGATCGGGATTGCCCCGATCGTAGAGGACTTCGGTGATGCCACTGTAAGCCGTTTGAAGTTGGGTGAACTCGTCGTCATCCAGCCCGTAGTGATGCTCGTAATAGCCGTCGTCGAAACGATCGCGAATGGTATGAATGCCCCAGTATTCGCCATTGACGAAGACAATGGCGGGGCGCGCGTGCTGGTAGTCGAGCGTGGAATGGGCGACGAGCGACTGCATGAAGGCGTCGCGGAAGACGGTGTGGCCCCAATCGTTGCCGCTGTTGCGCAGGATGAAGGTGTCGTAGTTGGCGACCGGCTTGGTCGGGAAGAGGGGGTAGGAGAGGGTGCTGGGATTGCGGGCATAGATGCGGAGGCTCTTGCGGGGGCGGCTTCGTGTGGTGCCGCCGTGTATGCGGATGCCGGCCTGAATGTTAAAGCCGGGGGTGCCGTCCGGTTCGAAGAACTCGACGGAGCCGGGGCGCTCCCATTCGCTCCCGCGCTGGAAGTAGTTGTTGTGGGCGCCCCTGACATAGATGCCGATGTTGTGGTCGAAGAAGTTCGCGGCGTCCGTTGCGACGGAGACGATGGGGAGGGAGTAGCGGTCGGCGCCCGCCGGATCGATGAGGTAGGACTGGGTCAGCGGCGGGCTCGGCATTGCGCCCGGCTTGAAGGAGCGGAGGCGCAGGGTATGAATCTTGAAGACTTCGCCCGCGGGCGGCTCCCAGCCTTCGAAGAAGGGTGCGCCAGTGTCCTGTTCGTTGGTTGGAATCAGGGAGATACCATTGGGGGTGCCCGCGCGGCTGCCAAAGGTCAGCGGGTCGGAGAGAATCGGCGAGCTTTCCGTCGGCTCCGAGCCATCCAGGGTGTAGCGGATCACGGCGCCATCGCTGCCGGGCGAGACGGAAACGGAGACGGGCGAGGTGTAGACGCCAGCGGGTGTAGAAACGATGGGCGGTGGGAGGATTTCCGAGAAGCCCGGTGATGTATTTGCGGAGCCGGGCGTGGGTTGGTCGAAGAAGAGCCAGACGTCGGGATCCGCGATGGAGCGTCCATAAGAAATGTCGCGAGGCACGGGAACGGCGTCGACGAAATCGACGATGTTGCCGAAGGGATCGGTGAGTTGGAGCGGCTCGCCGGCGGCGCTGATGCTCCAACTGGTGTGGAGCGGTGCCGGTGCCGGTGTGAAGAGGTATTGGCCGGAGATCGGGCGATTGAAGGATTGGCCGAAACTCCAACCAACGGAGAGGTGATCGCCGCCAAATCCCTCCTTCATGAGGGCGGAGATGTAATAGAGCTGGTCGGCAACGAGAGAAATCTCCGCTGAGTGTTGCAGCCACTCGTATTTGTTCCACTGCCTGAATTCGGTCCAATCGGGTACCGAAGCAATGAGCACCGCGTTGTCAGGGTCGGTGTCGGTGCTTAACCAGAGTTCCGAGGCGTCGTCGCTGGCAATATAGAAGCGGTAGTTGCCGGTGGAGTGGGCGCGTATGAAGCCGTGCATGCGCTGTCCGTAATTGTCGCCGACATTCTGGGGCGCTTCGAAGGCCGCTGTAATGACGCCCTGACTGGTCGGATTGTCCGGAAAGCTCGGATGGCTGGTGAGGTCGCTGACGAGAATACCGGGGATGTTGTTGTAGACCTGGCGCAGAATGCCCTCGGTCAACCCGTCATGGTCGTCCGGCCGCCGGTCTTTGCCCGAGGCCCAGACGAGGCGGTACTCGCCGGGAGCGAGCGTGATGTCCGGAAAGACCCACTTGAATGGATTCGAGGGATTGTCCGTGAGGCCGAAGCCCGCCAGCGAGACAGGTTCGGTGCCGTAGTTGTAGAGTTCGATCCAGTCCTCAAAATCGCCGTCTTCGTCGGAAACGGTGGAGCCGTTGGAGGCCATAAACTCGTTGATGCGCACGGTGACGGGGGGCAGCGGGCCGCGGACGACGGTGACGGTGTCGGAGCAGGTCGCGGGGCCGGGTGGATTCTCGGCAACGATGGCGATGTCATTGAAATAGAAGTTGCTGGCCTCATCGAAGCCGGCGTTCTGGTTGAGGAACACTGCCGTGGTGACGGTTTGATCCGCGATGTTTCGCAAATCGCCGGTCAGTGTCTGAGGCGAGCCTGCGAGCGGGGTGATGGTGGCGGAGTAGGTCGTGGGGGAGGTCAGCGTGACGGCAATCTCCAAGCCCTGATCGGTATAGGGAATGGTCGTGGACTGGTCCGATAGCGTGTAGAAATCGGCCCCACCGACGAAGTCGAAATACCACAGCCATTCGCCAGCGGCATTCTGGAGGTCGACGGCGATGCGGCCACCGTTCTGGATGGCATTGTTGTCGATGCGGGCGCGGAACGTCTGCCCCACCTGCATGGGCGCGGCGAAGGGCCGGGCTGCATAGGAGACATCGCCACTATTGGCATAGAGGCCCCAGGCGCGGGGGCCGACGTCGAGGTTGCCCTGACCCTCGGCCATAAAGTGGCCGCCATTGGCGGGGTTATTGAAATCAGTGCTCAGCTCCCATGACCCGAATCCGTTTCCGCCGTTCGACCCGTTGTTCCAGGCACTGGCGTAGGCTGGGTCACCGCCGTGATCGACGGCATTGGTGCTGACGGCGGGCAGTTCCGTGCCTGCCCCTGAAACGGTGATTGTGTTGGTGCCGAGGGCCAACGGGATATTGGCGATACTCCATTCCGTATCGGCGGGACTGCTGCCCGACGCCGCGGTTTCTGCCACCGCCCATGCGAGTTGGCCGGTGACGGACGACGCAGCGGTACCCGCCAGGGATATCTCGGTGACTTGCTCGGGTACGTGCGACGTTGCAGCAAGGTTTGTGACCGTAATGAGGCACTCTTCTGCACGGAGCGGAGAGAGAGGAGCCAGCGCGAAGAGCCCCGCAAAGAGGGCTGAGAAACCGAAAATGGGCGTGGGATATCTCATATTGTAGAAAGAATCTCCTTGTGTTGAGCGCTTTAACATAGCGCTCCTGGCCCGGTCCGTAAACCTCTGCATGCCTTTGCACGGGCCGCGGGGAGATCCCGGCCGAGCAGAATACCTACGCTATGCGGTCCAGAGCGGTTCGGGGTAGAGGCCCTGATCGATCAAACCGCGAATGCCCCGCTGCACTGCCGGTTTGTCTTCGGGGTACGTCACGCCGAGCCAGGTTTCCTGCGAAAGGGCGACACGAACACGGGCCTCGCCGGCCGTAATCAGTTGGTCGGTGACGGTAGGAATCAGGAACTCGGCCTTCGGGTTCTGGCCTTCTTCTTGCAGGAACCGGGCAAAGGCTCTCTCCAGGCGGTCGAAGAAGGAGGGGTGAAACGCCCACATGTTCATCGAGACGGCTTCCTGGCCGGTGAGTGGATGCCAAGCATCTCCTTCGCGATAGCGCGCGGCATTACCAGCTTTTTCAATAACGGTTCTCTCCACGATGCTTTGGAGGAAGCCGTTCTGCTGTTCGCAGATCGCGCGGGAGACAGAGCCGTGCTCCGAAAGGGTGCGATGCAAGACGAAAGCGACGAGTCCGTAGGTGTCCGGATTTTCGTCGGCGAGCAGGGCGGCCAGGTGCCGATACGAAGCGCGCCCGTAGAAATCATCTGCATTCACGACGCCGAACGGATGAGAAACGACGTGCCGGGCGGCATAGACCGCGTGGGCGGTTCCCCAGGGCTTTTTCCGCTCGGCCGGGGGAACGAACCCGGCAGGGGTATCCTGCAAATCCTGGAAAGCATACCGGCACGCCACCTGCCGCTCGATGGTGCGGCCCACGCGCTCCCGGAACTCCTCCTCGATATCGCGCCGGATCACGAACACCACTTCGTCGCAGCCGGCTTGGATGGCGTCATAGACGGAGTAGTCGATCACGATCTCCCCTTGCGGCCCGACCGGATCGATCTGTTTGAGGCCGCCATAGCGGCTTCCAATGCCCGCGGCGAGGATGACGAGAGAAAAAGGGGTAGGGGACATGGTCTATTCAGCGTTCCTTTCGGTCACGATCGCAACGATGCTTTGCACCGGCCCTCTACTCTGGCCGGGGTTCGTGCGCCCGTCGATAGAAACCTTATAGTCCCAAATGCTGACGGATCTCGTCCAGTTCGGCGCGCAGTTGGCGATTTTCCTCGGCCAGTTCTTCGTTGCGCTCATGTAAGGCCTGTATAGGCGCCAAGGCGATGCCATGCAGGTGGCCGGTGTCGATGGTGGTATCGCTGTTGCTCCAATCGCCAAATGCCGCATGGAAGTCCTGCGCGGTCGGGCCGATATGACGTTGATCATAGCCGAAGACCCCTGGTGATTCGCGCGGGCATTTCGTCCGGCGGCAAAACCATAGCTGGCCCAGACCTGATTGTCCCGACCGCCGGGAACCGTGCCCCAGTGGGCACTTGGCAAGATACTGTTGCCCTGTCCGCCACCGATCACCGCGTGTGAAGCATTGCTCCACACCCGGTTATTCTCTCCTCCGCCAATGAATGCGTGATCGGCAACGCCAAAGCCGCGCCCGATCTCGTTGTTCTCGCCACCCACAATCGCCGAATGTGATTTTTGGATTTGATTCGCGAGACCGCCACCAATAAACGAGTGGTTGCCGAACTGTTCGATGCGATTCGCTTGTCCACCACCGATGGTGGCGCGATGGGCCGCCAATTCGATCTCGTTCCCCGATCCGCCTCCGATGGTGGCGCCTTCGGTAATGAATCTGACCCGGTTGCCCGTACCACCGCCGATGGTGCTGCCCGGGGCATCGCGTTCGATGACATTCTGGCCACCACCGCCGATGATTCGCCTCAGCGGTATTCTCTCCAGCGCTTGTGCCTCCGCCAGCGATCACAATTCCAATGCCATCCGCCGAGTTCGGATGTTGTGTTCCTGCACCGCACTGTTCGCCAGCAGGCTTGACGTGATGGTCGAGGGAGCGATCTTTGGGCCCGTCACCGCGCCGTTGGCCAGTTGCGAGGTTTGAATCGCGCCGTCCGGCACGGTCATGGCCACAAAAGCGGAACCGACCGAAGCCAATGCCTGGTCGGGGACAAGTTGCTGGGGACCGGCAACGCCGTCGTCGAACCACACCCGCAAAACCGCGTCGTCGTTCATGAACAGGCCCGGTGTCAGCGCGCTGGTCATTCCCGGCTGGGAGGAATCCCCCAGCGCCACGGCATAGAGCCCTCTATCCACGTTCAAAGGAACCGCGGTGTCCGGCTCGCTGCCCCCCACGCTGCTGCCGTCATGGCTCCAGTACGTTGCATCGCCCGTTGCGTTCACCAGCGCGAATTTGAATTGCCCCGTGCCGTGGAAGTTTGTGCCGTCCACGCTCACCCGTCCCTGGTAGTTGAGGTGTGGCGGCGGTTGGGCCGGGGCGTTCGCCACCGCAAGAAACAAGCCGCAGAGGGTCGTGAAGTAGGGCAGGGGGATCTTTGCGCGCATGTCCATTCTCCTTTTTCGCACCAACCGCATCCTTGCCGTCGCTGCTACGCGAATTTACCTATATACCTATCATGATGACAAGGCAGAACCGGCGCTTTTTGAGGTGCGCCCTGAGATGGG
>SLOV01000235.1 GCA_007132345.1 Kiritimatiellia bacterium | reverse complement strand
CACGGTCGAGAAAGCGCTTACCCTTGAAGTCGCCCTTGCCGTCGCCGAGCGGCTGAGAGCGGCAGGGCACCAGGTACGCCTCACCCGGACCCGCGACGAGTATGTCGAATTGGTCGACCGCAGCACACGCGCGGCTGATCTGGGGGCAGACTTGTTTGTAAGCCTGCACTTTAATGCCGGCGCCAATGCCGAGGCGCGGGGGATCGAGACCTACGTGCTGCCCCCACCAGGTCTCCAATCCACGTCGGGTGCGAGCCCGGATCTCACCGAGGTACCCGGCAACCGATTCCAGGGCGCCAGTCGGGTATTGGGATTCACGCTGCAGCGGCACTTGCTGGACGCGACCCAGGCGGAGGACCGCGGCTTGAAACAGGCACGCTTTGTTGTGCTGCGCAACGCCCCCAGTGCAGCGGCCCTCGTTGAGCTGGGTTTCCTCTCGAATCCGGGCGAGGAGGCGCTGATTCTTTCGCCTACGTATCGCCAGGCATTGGCCGATGGGCTATCGAGTGGAATTGCCGACTATCTCCGCATGGTGAAGCAGGCCCAGCTTCTGGCAAGGCCGTGAGGGCGGGATGCGGCTTGCCGGGCACCGTGCGGACCGGAGGGAGGCTCTGGTGCTCCGGGATGCGGGACATGTGGTCAGTGTTTGGTGTTCAGTGTCCGGAGCGGCTCGGCTTACCGAGCCGGAAGGAATTCGACAAAGAGGGGCGACAATGGGGGGAGACAAAGAGGGGGCAGCTTGTCCGTCGCTCAATTCATCCACCAGATCGTGCCGTTCAGCACGCTGGCAAAGGCGACCCACGCCGCGTAAGGAATCAGAAGCGCGCCTGCCAGCCGGTCGCACATCCAGAAGGCGCGGATCGTGAGAAGGATCATGGCGAGGAGCAACAGGATTTCGGCAAATGCCCAGCCGAGCTGGTGCAGGCCGAAAAACAAGGGAGTCCAGATCGCGTTTAATGCCCACTGCACCAGGAAAAGACCCAATGCGGTGCGCTGCTGCTTCCAGCCACCGCGCAGCCAGACCCGCCACGCCGCCACCGCCATCATGATGTACAGCACTGTCCACACCGGACCAAAGATCCAGTTCGGTGGATTCCACGGCGGCTTGCTCAATTCGGCATACCAGTCACCTGTCGAGACAAAGACACCGGTGAGCGACGCGGAAAAGACCAGGCCCAGCCAGGCCGCCAAGCCCAGCCAGCGCCTCCCGCCTGTTGCATGCTTTTGCTCTTGCTGCACGGATGGGTTGCCTCGTGCAAGGCCGGAACACGCTTCTCCCGGATGTGGCGTCGGTCAGATAGCGTCGACCGTACCGGCCATGACGCGCTTCACAGTAGCAGCAAGGTCCTTCATGGCATAGGGCTTTTGCAGGAACTCCACGCGGTCGAGTTCGGTCAGACGTTGAATGCGCGTGTCCTTTTGCCGTCCGCTGGAGACGAGCACGCGCGTCCTCGGGTTGGCGTCGAGAATCGACTGAATGGTTTCCTCCACCGTGCCGCCCGGCATGGCCAGGTCGAGCACGACGAGATCGTAGGCGGCCTTCTCGGAGTGGAACATCCGCACCACCTGGTCGTGGCTTTCGGCGTGGGCCACGTGCCACCCGTCAGACTGGAAAACACGCTGCACCAGCTTGCGGATGAAGATTTCGTCGTCCGCTACCAGCAGGCGCTGCTTCTCCTCGTTGGGCTGGGCCGAGGTCGTCTCTGCCTCAGCGCTACTCGCGAAGAGGTCCGGATGCTCGGCCGGTTGCTCGGCCAGCGGGAAGAAGAGGCTGACATCCGTGCCGCCGTTCGGAACGGTGCGAATGTGCATCCAGCCGGAGTGCTGCGCCATCATGCCGTGCACCATCGCGAGCCCCATACCCTGCGCACGCGCCCGGCCGTGCGTGGTGAAGAAGGGCTCCATCACACGGCCCAGCAGTTCGGGGGCGATCCCATGCCCGGTGTCGCGGACCCGTACTGTCACGAACTTTCCAGGGCGCGCGTCCGGGCTGGTTCGGCAATCTTCCTCGTTCAGGCTCACCTCTTCGGCTTCGACCCGCAGCAAACCGCCCTCGGGCATGGCCTGCACCGCGTTGCGCATCAGGTGCGAGATCGCCTGGTTGAACTGGCCCCGGTCCACCAGCACTTCAGGGATCGACTCTGGCCATTCCTTCTCCACGCGCACGGTGTCGTTCGTCGGCAGGTTCTTTTCCGCCCCCGCAGCGACGGCCTTCGGCAGGAGCTCCGTGAGGCTGATCGGGCGCATGACCAACAAAGATTTGCGGCCATAGGCCTGAATCTGCGCAACGAGGTCGGCACAATAGATGACCCGGTCGAGTGCGGTCTGTAGGCCTTCAAAACTGGGATGGGCCGGACCCAGGTCCGCCATCGTCAATTCAATATAGCCGCGCACCGGCGTGAGATGATTGTTGAACTCGTGCGCGATGCCGCCGGCGATGACGCCCACGGTTTCCATACGGCGCGCCTCTGCAAGGCGCTGCTGCAAGTCGTGCAGGGCATTGGTGCTGCGCAACACACCGATAGCGCGCGCATACTGGTGCTTCTGGTTATGCACCGGAATGGCGCTGAGATGGAACCAGGCCCAGGACTCGTCCGGAATTCGCAGGCGCACCTGCATGTCGAGCTTACGCCCTTCGGCCAGCCCATGAAAGGCATCCGTCAGGGCGCGCCGGTCGTCGGGGTGGGTCTGTTCCGCATCCCGGCAGAATTGCGGGTCCGAACCCCGCTCGAAGCCGATCAGGGTCATCCGCTCCGTATCCACCCAGGACATGCGGCGCGACAGCAGGTCCAACTCAAAGCAGGCCCCGCCCGAGGCCTCGGCCGTGAGCCGATACTGGTCCGCCTGACGCAGCATCATGCTGATGCGCAGAAGCCGCACCAGGAACCAGAGGAAAAGCAGAATCAGAATGCCGCTCGCGATCGCGATCAGGAAATTGATCTGCGCTGCTTCAAGCATGCCCAGGGGCAAAACGTGTGGATGAAGGAAATTCATGATGGAGTCTATCTTGTACGGCGAGTTACCTGTGTATTGCCCCTTCCCTAAAGCATGATGGGGGCCAACCGCCCCTGCTCGACTGGGAAACGATGCCTGAGGACGAATGGCATGATCGGTGCAGGCCGCAAAAAAGGTGAAAAACGTAAGAATGGCCGCGTTTCGACCGCTCTGCCAAAACGAGTGCCGATTCGTGCGCCCCCACGACACATTGTAGATTCTTTGCAGTTCATCAACCGGCAAAGCACCACGCTTCCGCATTTTTGCAAATGCGCCGATGCGGCCGGGCTTGACGGCGCCGGGGGGCAGCATCAATAAAGATGCAGGATTCAGGGCAAGCTGGAGGCTGTATGGCGAAAAGTCTGGGATTAGGACGCGGATTGGGAGCCCTCATTAAAGAGGTGCCCAAAGCAGATTCGGAGGTATCCGAGGCACCTGGGCAGGGTGCCACGCAGATCCCAATGGATCGTATTCGCAAAGGCGCCTGGCAACCGCGCCGCGAATTCGACGAGGCCTCCCTCTCGGACCTCGCTGCCTCTATCGCCCGGCACGGGGTCCTGCAGCCACTCCTCCTGCGGCCTGTCGACGACCTGTACGAGATCATCGCGGGAGAACGCCGTTTCCGCGCCGCCCGCGAGGCCGGCCTTGCCACCGTGCCGGCCATCGTCATGGAGGCACCGGATCGCGAGGCCCTGGAATTGGCCCTCATCGAGAACCTCCAGCGCGAGGACCTCAATCCCATCGAAGAAGCAGAGGGCTACCAGCTCCTTGCCGAAAAATTCAGCCTCACCCAGGAAGAGATATCGCGCCAGGTCGGCAAAGGCCGCGCCACTGTCGCCAATTCTCTCCGCCTGCTCGACCTCGCCCCCTCCGTGCAGGAATGGCTCGCGGCAGGCCGCCTCAGTGTCGGCCACGCAAAAGTCCTGCTGGGCATCGGCATCGAGGCCGAACAGGAGAGCCTCGCGCGACGCGTCGTCATGGAGAACCTTTCCGTACGCGAACTGGAAAGGCTCCTGGCCCCGCGCCGCCGTGCCGCCGGTCGAAAACGCCGCGCGCCTGCCTCCGATCTCCCCGAGCACCACATCGAGGCACTTTCCGACCGCCTGCGCGACCATTTCGGCACCGCCGTGCGCCTGCAGCCCTGCCGCACCCTGCCGAACGGAAAGAAGGCCAAAGGAACCCTGCAAATCGATTTCCACTCCAACGAGGAGCTCGACCGTCTGCTCGAACGTATGGGCCTGGACGAGTCGTTCTGACGAACCGATGGGGAACGAAGCCATTCACAACCCGGCCCCCGGTGCCGCGCGCGGCTATGAAGCCATTCACCGCTGCCTCTTCCTGTTCCGGTTCACGCTCATTCTTCTTCTTCTCGCCCTCTACCATTTCTCCGGCGCCTCAGCCAACCTGGCCGATGGCCTCCTCGACCGCTTCGGCGACGCACCGCTCCGCATCCGCTTCCTCTATCTCACCATCACCCTCTTCGGCTATTACGCTCTTCTCTTCCCGCTCTCGGTCTACGATGGCTTCGTCATCGAGCACCGCTTCGGCCAATCCTTGCAGACCTTCCGCAACTGGTTCGGCGACTCCCTCAAGGAGTACGCCGTCGACCTGTGCCTCTTCCTGCTCTTCTTCTCCGTCCTCTATGCCTTCCTCAATGCCTCTCCCCATGGGTGGTGGCTGGCGGCGACCGGCTTCTATCTGGTCGGCGTCGTCCTGCTCGCCTTCGTGGCGCCGGTCCTTCTGCTCCCCTGGTTCTTCACGCTCGAACCGCTCGACGACCAGGACCTCGCCGACGCCATCTCCAGCTTCTTTGCAGAGATGAAGATGCCGGTCTCGGGCGTCTACCGCTGGGGGCTCGGCGAAAAGACCCGCGCCGCCAACGCCGCCTTCGTCGGGCTCGGCGCCAGCCGCCGCATCCTGCTCAGCGACACCCTGCTCGACCGCTATTCGCGCGAAGAAATCCTCGCCGTGCTCGCCCACGAAGTCGGGCATCACCGGCACCGCGACATTCCGCGCCTCCTCGGTCTCTCCGTGGCGCTTGCCGCGCTGATCTTCTTCCTGACCGCGCGCTCTCTCCATGCCTGGACCCTGGCCGTCGGCCTGTCGCGCAGCCCCGGAGACATCGCGCTCTTTCCAATCCTTCTCCTCTACCTGCTGCTCTTCTCCCTGCCCGCCCTCCCGCTCCTCAATGCCTATTCCCGCAGCCGCGAGTATGCCGCCGATGCCTACGCCGTCGCCGCCGTCGGCGGCGCCGAACCGCTCGTCACCGCCCTGCAACGCATGACCGACCAGAATCTCGTCGATCCCCTGCCGCCGCGCTGGGTCGAAACCTTACTCCACAGCCACCCCTCCATCGCCCGCCGCGTCGCCCACGCCCGCGCCGTGCCCCTTCCCCCGAAGTCCACCTCATGAAGTCCCGCTCCCTTCGCCTCTCGCTCCTCCTTCTCCTTCCCATCTGGTTCGCCGCATGCTCCGCGCCCGAATCGACCAACGGCCCGCTGTTCCGCGTCGACCCAGCCCAACTCGACGAAGAAGTCGCGTTTCGCGAAGTCGACGACTTCGTCGCGCTCGGCCCCCGTGTTGCCAACACCCCCGGCGCCGAACGCGCCGCGCACTACCTCCTCGAACGCCTCACCGCCCTCGGTGTCGAGGGCCACATCGACACCTTCGACGACCCCATCCACAACGAAACCGGCACCTTCCACAACGTCATCGGCGTCATCCCCGGCGATCTCCCGCGCTGGATCATCCTCGGCTCCCATTTCGACACCCTCGACGGCATCGAAGGCTTCGTCGGCGCCAACGACAGCGGTTCGAGCACCGGCCTCCTGCTGGAGCTAGGCCGCGTCTTAAACGAGGCCGCCCGCGATGCCGTCTCCTTTCCCACTTTCATCCTCGCCTTCTTCGACGGCGAAGAAGCGAAAGTGCGCTATGGCCCGCGCGACGGCCTGCATGGCAGCCGCCACTACGTGCGCCGCCTCATCGAAGAGGGCAAACGCGACAAGATCCGCGCCATGATCCTGCTCGACATGGTGGGGGACCGCGACCTCACCCTCACCTTGCCGCGCAACGTCGATCCCGACCTCTTACGCCTCACCTTCCGCGCCGCTGCCGAAGAGGGGGTCCGCGAAAAATTCTCCCTCGCGCCCGGCGCCATTCTCGACGACCACGTGCCTTTTCTGCAAGCGGGCATTCCCGCCATGAACATCATCGACTTCGAGTTTGGGAGTGCCCCCGGCCTCAACGACTACTGGCACACCCTCGAAGACACCATGGACAAGATCAGCGCCGAGAGTCTGGGGATTGTCGGTCGTGTCACCCTGCGCATGGTCCAGCATCTCGTCGAAGAGTTACAGGCCGACGCCCGCCGCGGTCGTTGAAAATCCAATCATCAAGCCACGCGGCGCGCTGGAAGAAAAGTTCCATTCAATGGAGAAAAAGTTCCATCGAATGGAAGAAAAGCTGAGCCAAGCCAAGCCAGGCCTTTCCCCACAACCCCAACGGCATCGATTGATGCCATTCCCCTGTGAGGGGCCTCCATTTTTGTGCAACATGCGCTCCAAAAGATCGTTGCAGCGGCTAATCCGGAAAACACCCTCCCTGGCTATGGCCCCGAGGCCCACACCGGCATTTGCAGCCGCTCAGCAGCCTTCTGCATCTCGCCGTCAAACGTGATCAGCACCATATCGGGAACCGCACGCAAAGCTAGCTCCAGAACATAGAGGTGCCCGGCATCAGCAGCCCGCAGAGCGAGGCCCCGGTTGAAAGAACAGAGCGCGTCCAGATGAGTGGGTTCGAGATCCAGCCACGTAACATGGCGCAACCACGACCGCCATTCCCGCCAGACAAGGGCATTGGCTCGACGGCGTAACAAGCCGGCCTCCGCTTCAACCCGCATCCAGCTCCACGCAAAAATCGAATCCACTGCGTCGTAAGCGGTCTGAGCATCCTGGGTTCGCGGCTCGTGAACGAAAAGGGGAAGCACAGCACTGGTGTCGAAGAATCCGGCTTTCACCAATCCTTCTCCTCCCGCAAGACCTCAATCGTCGAGATGTCGCGGCGAGCATCCCCCGCAAGATTCACCGTCGGAATGGGCGCCTTTCCGGAACATGCAGGCGGTTGCACGCGCAGCCCCGCCGCCGACAACTGAGCCCGCGCGATCTCCTCGGGCGAATGGGGGATCGATGCGCCCACCGGCGCGAGATATGCAACTGTCTCCTCCCGCACGCACACCTCTATCTTCTCGCCACTCGCGCGCATCTCCCGCAGCACCCGCGAAAGGTTCGCCTTCAACTCGCCCACGTTCATTCTCATGAGACTAAATTAGTCTGACTAACTTAGTCTGTAAAGCTGCCATTGTTCCCCAACAGCGGCGTACAGGCCCGATTTCGTCCAGGAAACTAGCTTCTGAGCCGAATGGCACTAACTTAAGAGCGATTTCCAGGGGAGTCCCTTGTTTCAGGCCCGCGATGGGGTTCCGGACGCGGAACCGCCGTCGCCTGCGGCGATTGCGGTCGAGAGCGTGTCCGCTCCACAAGAAATCCTAATCGAACACGCTACGGAGCGGCTCGGCTTCCCGAGCCGGACACCTCGTTGGTCTGCCGATTGCCCCATTCCAAGCCCTCATCCAATTGTCCCCATGCAATCCGAAATCGGCCTTGTTTTAGTGCCATTCGTCTTTGATCCGAACGGCCTGCACCCACGGTCGCATGCATAGATCTTCAGGAGCCCCACCCTTCCCCTGCGCTCCCATTCGCGTGAATTAGCGTCTATTCGCTATTCCAAAAAGACCGCCTGCCCGAATACGCTTCTCACCCGCTCGTTCGATTCAGCCCCCCGCCGCAAAGAGCCTCTTGAAGCATGTTTCCATCACCTCCGGCGCGACGGGCTGGTTGTCAAAGCCGCCGCAGAGATCGCGCTGCCAACCCTTCGAATCTTTCACAATCGAAAGCGTCGCCCGAATCGGCGCCAGCACGCGATAAACGTACGCTTTCCCTTCAAGCACGGGCCCCCGGAACACGTTGGCGCAATGCTTCATGCTCTTGCCCTCTTCCGCCAACTCCGCTGCCGACCGGATCGGCACAATCTCCGACGTGCCCCGCAACGGCGGCTCTGGAAAAGACAGCCCCAGTGTTTCATCGTCCCATGTCGCAGAATGGTGCCCAGCAACCGATAGCCCCTCGCCCCGCCAACAGGCATAAGCACAGAGCCCGCCCGCCTCGCCCAGAGAACGGAGCCGGCGCGGCCAGGGCAGACCCAACTGCCTGCTCTCTTCGAAGCCCGACACCACGGTATGCGCCTCATCAAACTCACTCGTTGAGAGTTCGAAGAGCAGCTTCATGGGAATCGTTGCGAGAAGCTCGGGCATGATGAAGATCCGGATCAGGTCCTCGCACAACCGCGGAAGGTGAGATGCCATCCTCGCAAGGCGCGGGTTCGAGAGCAACTCCCGCAAATATCGGAGCCCATCTACCGACACTTCTCCGGCCGGGATCTTCCGAAAGAGTTTACGCGCGGCCTCCGTAGCGGGGAAACCAAGCCAGCCGAGAATCTTCTTCTGTTTCTCTCCCACCAACCGGCGGACGGCGCGATAGAGGTTCCGCACCGGGGACTGACGAAACTGGTCCTGGTGCGCGAGGGCAAAGAGAAGGGCCGGATTGCTCTGGTGCAGGTCCAGCGCCTGCGGACAGCATGTCAGCAGCGTCAGCATGCGCCAACGGCCGTAGGTGTATTGACTCACGGCATCGCGGATGGCCACCGGCACCGGCGCCCAGAAAGCGGCGTCTTTGCGGCGCTCCGCCCAGTTTCTACATTCGCACGCATGCCAGATGCGCAGGTTTTCTTCGTCCGAGAACTGGGGTTCGTAGGTGGGCAGCGCAATGATCTTGTCGCTGGGAATCACACTGGGCGGCGGCGGTTCCGGTCCCGGCAGCGTCGAGCTGTGCTCGATTCGAAGAACGAAATCCTCCACGTCCGAACATCGCCGCCATCCATTTTCTTCACATCGCCGCCAAGCGGCCGGCGGCCAGGCCCGAATCACCACAACACTCTGATCGTCGAAGGAGTAGAGCTTCCCGTTCTCGAACTCCTCACCCCACCGCCCCTCTTTGAACTCCGACTTCATATTCTTCATGGACCCGATCAAGAACCTCTGCGAAGCGGGCGGTGAAGCGCCTTCTATTCGGCAACCATCTGAATCCCGTCGTCACGCAGAAAGAAGCGAAGCAATTTCTTGCCTCCACCCGCGCCTTCGGCAACCAGTTCGGCGACGGGAGATTCGATTCGATCTTGAATCACTCGGCGCAGGTTTCGTGCACCGAAATCCCGGCTATCCGCCTCCACGCACAACCGCGATACGACCTCGTCGGAAACCTCAAGACCCAGCCCGTGCCTCGTTTCCAAAGAAACGGCGAGCCTTCCAAGTAAGCCCCGGGCAACTTCAAACAGGGCCGCCGAAGACAGCGGTTCAAAACAAACGACATCGTCGATTCGGTTGATGAGTTCGGTTCGGAAATGCTTCTTGAGCTCCACATCGAGAGCCGACGCAGAATCAGGGGTCTCGACGCTGTAGGTGTGGAATCCCAACCGCACGGCCGGCTCCTGAAGGCCGCTACCGATATTCGAAGTCATGACAAACATGGCATTCTTTGCGTCGACTGTGCGGCCCTTGCCATCCGTGATGCGTCCTTCATCAAAGAGTTGCAGGAAGATATCCAGTACTCGGGGGTGTGCCTTCTCAACCTCGTCCAGCAGGACGATGGAGTAGGGCGTCGAACGGAGCCGACCGGTCAGTTGGCCTTCCTCATCATGCCCGATGTAGCCGGGCGGCGAACCGATCAGCCGGGCCACGCTGTGCTGTTCCATGAACTCCGACATATCCAGACGGATGAGGCTTCGCTCCGAGCCCAGCAGTTCATCCGCAAGGGCCCGCGCCAGTTCGGTCTTGCCCACACCGGACGGCCCAAGAAAGAGAAAGACGGCCAACGGTCCCCGCCGCTCAGCGATCCCCGCATGCGCGAGCCGAACCCGTTTCACAACCCGTTCAATGGCTGCCTCCTGGCCGATCACGCGCCCGAGCAGCCGCTCCTTCAGTCCTGCCACCCTTGCGCGGCTTCCCTCCCCGATTTCTCCGACGATGACCGCCTCCGGAATGCCTGTCTTCTCCGAGAGAACGACCGCAATCGCCTCAGCCGTCACCTCGACGCTGAAGGGCCGACCTGGTTGCCCCTCAAAGCCCTGGACGCTAAGTTCCGGCACGCAGATTTGTGCCGAGGCCAGATCGAGGAGGTCAATGGCCTTGTCGGGCAGTCGGTGGTCGTTGTCGAAACGAATGGACAAGTCAACCGCAGCCGCAATGGCCTCCTCGGTGATCCGAACTCCGTGATGCTTCTCGAACCTGGAGCGTAGGCCCTGCAGGATCTCCACCGACTCGTCGCGTCGGTTATAGTCTTTTCCGTGGGCGGCGAAGTCCTGCAACAAATACATCGTGTCGCGCAGAGCGTCGTCTTCTCCCATGGCCTTTGAGATGGCGGCGGCTCGCTCCTCACGGGGCAACTCCAATGAATCGGCGATGGTCTTTAAGACTCGCTGATACTGTTGTTGTTTTTCTTGTTCCGCCTGTCGTTGCTGGCGCAGCGAGGCGACCTGGCCGTCTGGCCGGGGTTTGAATTTTCCGTCGCGACGGCTTTTAAAATAGATCGGGTTGTCACGAAGAGCTCGCAAAATGGCCAGGACCGTTGGTTTGGCGTCGTCGGCGAACATCAGCTCCGCGAGCTCCTCTGGTTTTT
>SLOV01000158.1 GCA_007132345.1 Kiritimatiellia bacterium | reverse complement strand
TTGCCCCCGTACTCGTACACCTACTCGTGCACGCCAATCTCTCCCTCAGTCAGGAACGCTTCTGGATCGAATTCCGCGTAAATGACCAAATTCCAAGGGGGGAGCAGGATGCTCCCCCTACAATGGTGGCGGGAGCCTCCGCCTCGCGCTTGCGGGGTCCATTCCCCACAATCTGCCTGCTTCCGCCATCCGGGGCTTGACAGATGCGCGGGCCGCGTACGAGGGTGTCGCCCCGAAACCGGTGCCCGGCACGCTTGGGCACGGAAGGTCAGTGCGCCCTTCAGGCGGCGCCGAGTTTATTGCTAACCCTATTGAGGATCGTGTCTTATGGCTAAGAGTCTTGTCATTGTGGAGTCGCCGGCCAAGGCGAAAACCATCAACAAAATCCTCGGCCGCGATTTCGTGGTCCGTGCCTCCATGGGGCACGTGCGGGACCTGCCGGAAAAGAAACTCGGCGTCAACGTAGAGGACAATTTTGAGCCGGAGTACGTGCCCATCAAGGGGCGGCAGAAGGTCATTACCGAGCTACTGAAAGAGGCGAAGAACGCCGAGTCGATCTACCTGGCGCCCGACCCTGACCGTGAAGGGGAGGCGATTGCCTGGCACCTGATGCACCTCTTGATCGACAAGAAGATTCCCGCGGACCGCTTCTACCGCGTCACCTACAACGAAATCACCGCCCCGGCGATCCGCCAGGCGTTTTCAAGCCCCGGCCGCATTGACCAGCCGCGGGTCGACTCGCAGCAGGCGCGGCGTATTCTCGATCGCATTGTGGGCTATAAAGTCAGCCCGCTGCTCTGGCGCCGGATCCGCGGCAGCAAGAGCGCCGGGCGCGTACAATCGGTGGCGCTGCGGCTGGTCTGCGAGCGCGAAAATGAGATCCTGAAGTTCAAGCCGGAAGAGTTCTGGGTCTTTGGCGCCAATGTCCGGAAACAGGTCGATCCGCGCGATCCTTTTGCGATCCGACTAGCGAAGGTGGGTGGCGAAAAGGCAGAGTTGAAGAACGAGGCGCAGGTGCAGGCCCTGCGCGGGGAGTTGGAAGGCCGCTCGCTCGTCGTGCAGGGGATCACCGAGCGGGAACTCACTCGCAAGGCGCAGCCTCCCTACATCACCAGTACCCTGCAGCAGGCCGGGAGCCGCTTCTTCGGCTTTTCGCCGGCGCGGAGTATGAGTCTGGCGCAGCGTTTGTATGAAGGTGTCGACTTTGGCGAAGGAGCGACCGGCCTCATCACCTACATGCGTACTGATTCCGTTTCCATTTCCAAAGAGGCGCAGGCGGCGGCGCGCGACTATGTGGCCCAGACCTATGGCCAGGAATACGTTCCAGACAAGCCGAACGCGTTCAAGAGTCGCGGCGGCGCGCAGGAGGCGCACGAAGCGATCCGGCCAACGGATGTCACACGGCGCCCCGAGGATTTGCGCAGCGTGCTCAAGCCGGACGAGTTGAAACTGTATCGGATGATCTGGGAGCGCTTTGTGGCCAGCCAGATGGCACCGGCACAGATCGCGCAGCAGAGCGTCGATATCGAGGCCGTGGCTGAGGAAGCGGGGCGGCCGGAGGTGCTCTTCCGCGTCTCGACCTCGCGGGTCACGTTCCCCGGTTACATGAAGGTGACGGGCCAGGAGAAGAAGAGTAGCAACAACGGCAACGGCGAAAACGGGGACGAGGCCGAGAACGTGCCGCCGCTCTCGAAAGGGGAGCGACTGGACCTGATCGAGTGGCAGCAGGAACAGAAGTTCACCCAGCCGCCGCCGCGCTATACGGAGGCATCGCTGGTCCGCGCCATGGAGGAGAATGGGGTGGGGCGCCCGAGCACCTATGCGCAGATTCTCTCCACGCTGCAGGCCCGCGAGTATGTCGAGAAGGAGAAGCGCGCCCTCAAGCCGACGGAGCTGGGCGAGAAAGTGAACGAGTTTCTGGTTGGGAACCTGAATAACCTCTTCGATGTGCAGTTCACCGCGAACATGGAAGAGGCGCTGGACGAGATCGAGCGGGGCCACGTCGAGTGGCGCTCCATGCTGAGCGATTTCTATGGTTCCTTCGAGAAGTGGGTGGCCGACTCGAAAGAGCCGCCCGCCGAGAAGGAGTTGGTTCGTGACCTGCTCGGCGTCTTGAAGCAGGTGCAGCAATGGGCGCCGGAAAGCAAGCGCGGCAAGAAGACCTACAGCGACAAGGCCTTCGTCGAGTCGGTGCAGGAGCAGCTCGAGGAGGGCAAGAAGGCGGTTTCGATGCGCCAGGTGGAGGCGCTGGTGAAGATGCTGGGCCGCTATAAGGATCAGCTTGGCGACGTCCAGCCACTGGTGGAGCGCGCCGGCTTGCAGGCCCTTTATCGCACCGCGGCGGCCCCCAAACAGCCGCCGCGCCAGACCACACACCAGAAGCTGGAACTGCTCGACGCCATTCAGTTCGACGAGCCCCGCAAGGTGGGGGCGAAGGTTTATGACGACGAAAAATTCTGCCACTCGTTGCGCGACCAGGTGCTTGCGGGACGACGCCTCAGCGAGAACCAGATCCGCTATCTGGATCGGCTGGTCGTCAAATATGCGGCACAGATTCCCGACTTCGAACAGCGCTCCGGGGAACTGGGGCTGACGGCCGAAGAGCAGGAAGCGGACAACGAGAGTGGGCCGATCCTTGGGCTGATGGAGCAAATTCAGGAGTGGGCCCCCGCCGTGCAGCGCGGCAAGCGGGAGTGGGATGACAGGAAATTCTACGAGTCCTTGAAGCAG
>SLOV01000407.1 GCA_007132345.1 Kiritimatiellia bacterium | reverse complement strand
CGCCGGCTGGTAGATAGGTGCCGAGCACCAGGTCGACGCGGTTGGAATCCGGAATGCCTGGGAACGCCACCCAGTTCTGGCCGGGCCGGAGCGGGGTCTGCTTCATCATGTAGACTTCCGGGCTGGCGAAGCGCACAGAGCGGGTGGCATGCCACGCGCCCTGCGGGGCGGCGCGAACGAAGCGGATCCGGCCGCGAGGCTGGCCCGACACTTCGTTGGTTACATGGGTGAACCAGAGGGGTCTTTCGCCCACCGTTCGCTCCTTATGCTGCATGCCTGTGAAGGCCTTCTGGAACTGCCAACGGTCCTTCAAGACGTCGGAGTACCGGTTCGTATCCGCACGCAGAAGATCATAGGGGCGCCCCACCGATGCACGCACCTCAAATCTTGCTTCGGTGGCACTGATGGCCACAGCGTTGGTGATGAAGAACTGGTTCAGGAAGTTCAACTGAAGCCGGCCGTTCCCGGCGCTGAGGAATAACAGACCATCTGCAATGCGTTCCTCCCAATCCTCTTCGTCTCCCCCTAATTCGAGTTCGAAACGATCAAGATCCGTGTCGGCAACGCCGCCGTCGATCAGCGTCCACACGCTGTCTTCGCCGCTCCACTCCTCCAGATCCTCGTCATCCACATAAACGGTCGTCGTCCCCTCCACGCTGACCGTTCCACCCTCCAGCACCACAACATGGTCGCGGTCCGTGCGGTTGCCGGATGAGCCCTGGCTGACATCGCCCAACCTGACCACGAAGCGGGCACCGTCCTTGAGGTCGAGGCTGGCTACGGTGAGCCGCCCGCGGCTGCTGCCGGGTGCCAGTGTGCCACCGTCTTCGACTACGACATCGCCGACCGTCCCGGCCAGTTCGCCATAGACCGGATCGTCGTCCTCTTCGATCGGCTCGCCATAGGCTCCGATGGGCGTCCCGCGCAGGGTGGCATCGCTCTTGACCGTAACCGCCGAGTCGGCCGCGGAACCTCGCACAATCAACGTTCCGGTATTCACGGTGGTTGGCCCAACAAAAGTGTTCTCAGCCGTCAATGTCAGTATGCCGTTCCCGTCCTTGATAAGCCCACCTTCACCGGTTGCAATCACGGACTGGACGATCACATCCCCGTCGCGCTGCACAGTCAGGTCAAAGTCACCATCGTCCTGGCTCACGACCGGATCCTCTGAGTTCAAAACCAGTGTTGCTTCCGGGGCGGCGCCAATCGAGGCGTCGGCCGTCAGGGTGACAGGGCCAGGAAATGTTTGCGTGGTATTCTCCGCGAACAGGGCGGCACCGCGATAAGCTGCAACATCCCGGCCCGGACCGGCGATGAAGAGGGGTTCGGCTGCAAAGGTCGGATTCTCTCCTGGCGATCCCAATCCCAGCGACGCGCCGCTCTCCACGGTCGTGCTACCGCCCTCTGCGCCCAGAGCATTCACATGCCAGGCACTCAACACCCCCTGGGAAACGGTGATGTCGCCTGCGTAGGTCTCGTTGTTGCCCGAGAGCGTCAATCTTCCGGTCAGCACCTTGGTCAGGTTTCCGCTCCCTGTCATTGCCCCGGGTATCTGCAGTGTTCTCCCCGTGTTCACTCGGATTCCACCTGAGCCGGGGCCAATCGTCACCCCTCGGTTATGATGCAGAATCGTGTCCAATTCCTGTAAGTCAAATTTCTGCAGCGTGCCGCCATCCAAAACAATGTTGTCCCCTGAAAAATCAGTTGGCTCTGCGCCAAGATTGCGGTCGGCTTGGAAACGCAGGATACCGCCCTCAATAGTCGTTCCACCCGAATAGGTGTTGGCCGTCCACCCCAAGTGAAGAACCCCGTCTCCTGTCTTGGTTAGGCGACCGGTACCCGACACGATGCCGTTGGTGATGAAGAAGGCCGAACTACCGTCATAAAAAACGGTCGAATCGGCCACCAACTCCACCGGATCGGCGAGCGCGTTGCGAAGATGGCTTTCAAGTATACGCAGCACGCCTCCGCCGCTGCCATCGCCGCTCAATTGCAGGGTTCCTGTCTTGAATATCTGGTCGATTGCATCGGAGGCCAATTCCAGGACGGCACCGGGGTGCACAGTCGTCTCCACAGGCGCGCCCAAGGCGGCTTGCCGACGCACTCGCAAAGAGCCTTGCTCCACATCCACCGTGCCGCTGAAAGTGTTATCGGTGATCTGGTTCATCATAAGCACGCCCGGGCCACGCTTTATGAAATCGCCGGTTCCTGTCCAGACCGAGCCTTCGCCCAGAGCCGCCATGGTCAGAACAATACTGTTCTGCAAGTTGATAACACCCGATCCGGCCGGGAAGTGGAAATTCTTGGTGGTGTTCCCGTCCGCGGCGCCTGTGTACAGTAAAACCGCTTCGTTGCCTTCGCTGCCGAGTGAAACATGAGGCGAGCCGGCAGTCGCCATGCGCCCCAAAGGCTGTGCCGTCCCCGCAGAGGCAATGGTTGGAATGCTCAGCGTGCCTTCTTCGACACTGACGGGGCCACTGAACGTACTTGCACCCTCCAGGACCAGCGTACCGGGGCCTCTCTTAGTGAAGGCGTGTGCGGTCCCGGCGGGATCCTGACCGATCACGTTGCCAAGCGTCAGGGTATTCTGCGCCACGTTCAGAATCACCGGGGACTGACGCAATGTTCCCACCCCATCCATAAACAGTGGATTCGATCCTGCGAAGGTGGTCTCCATCTGGTTGTCGAAGGAATAATTATTGTAAACTATCAGCGCGTCGCCGGACGTATTATCGAACGTGG
>SLOV01000258.1 GCA_007132345.1 Kiritimatiellia bacterium | reverse complement strand
GCGCTGGAGTTGCGCTGCATGCGACTGACCTCGTCGCGAGAGAAACCGCCCTCGTACTGGAAGGGCTGGATGCGCGCCGAAAGCAGGGGCAATGCGACAAGCGCCACGCAGCTCATCATGAGGAGGCGACCGCTGGAGGCCGGTTTTACAAAGCCGGTTTTCCATGAAGCGAACGTGCTCATTACAAAGCCCTCCGCTCGAAACGCCAGGCCGCCAGGGACAGCGCGAGCACCGTGAAGATCAGGGCGTAGGCCGCGATGGCAAGAAACTCGCCGGCGCCCAGTGCCCCAATGCCATCCGTGTATCGCATCGTCAGGTTCAAGTCGCTGAACCGCGGCAGATAGCTGGCCACCCAGGCGAACGCCGGGCGGAGCCGGGCGCTCAGAAGCCCCGCGACCGCCGAGCCGCCCATAAACAACGTGAGCAGCACAACCAGGTTCACCGCGCGGGGCATGAAGAGCGATCCGCACAAGGCGAATGCGGAGAGCATGCCGATGGAAACCGGCTGGAGAAGCAGCATCTGCAAGAGGCACCCCGTTGAATAGGCGTGATACCGCGGCGTAAAGCCCCACGCCACCAGGAAGAGCGCCGCGTAGACCAGCGTTCCGCCAGCCGTCGCCGCCGCCCACTTCCCCGCCAACAGGTGCCGCCGCTCCAGCGGCTTGGCCAGCAGGGGGTAGAGGGTGCGGTTCTCGACTTCGTCCGGCATCTGCCGCGCCGTCAGAAGCAGGGTCAGCAGATGGGCACTGAAGTAGGCCAGGGTGAGCCCCAGGTTCAGCAAGAAAGTCGCGGTGGCGGCGTTCTCGATCCCGACCAGCCGCACGATAGCAACGCCAAGCAGGAAGAGCCCCATAAAGAAGGCCAGCACATAAAGATCCTTCCGGCGCAGCAGTTCAATAAAGACGCCGCGACCGACCAGTTGCACCGAGCGCCACGGCGGTAGCAGTACCAGTTCCTGGCTCATAAGGCCCTCCGTCGAAAGAGCAGCGTCGCAGCGCCTGCATATGCAGCGGAAAAGATCAGGCCGTAAAGCGTGAGCGCGCCCATCACGCCCCACCCCAGAGGCGTCCAGACCTCCGCATGCACCGCCTTCGAAGAGAGGTCGAACAGCGATACCTGCGGTATGCCATAATTGAGGACGAGCAATCCAACACGCCCCGCCGACGTTGCGAACTCGTAAAGATAGGTCAGCATGCTCGTGTAGGTGGAAGCAATGGCAAAGAAGAGAACGCCCACACAGATCGCGGCATCCAGGTTCAGTAACATGGAGAGGAGAAAACTCAACGAAGCCAGCAGCACAATCATGACCATTTGCAGATATAGGTACTGCCCGAACAGACCCCAATGAATCGCGCCGCCCAGCCGCCAGGTGCCAAGCAAAAAGATGGTCATGAACAGCCCGAAGCAGAAGGCGCTCGCCAAGACGACCCCGGCCAGCTTGCCCAACAGAAAGGTAAGACGCGAAATCGGCCGTGCCAGCAGCGGATAGATGGTGCGCATCTCGAACTCGCGCGGAAGCTGACGCGTTGCCAGGACGATACAGGTCAGCGCCGTTGCGATGCTCATGGTCTTGAGCGCGACCTCCCGATAGAATTTGTCGAGGCCGCTGAGCTGAAAGAAGTCCAGCGACATCGTCAACGCGATCAAGCCGCAGGACACGAGCACAATCGCATAGATCTCTTTCCGTCGCACCGCCTCAATCAAGACGCTGCGTGCGATCAGCCATATCGCCCGCACCTTCATGCCGCCTCCGCACCTCGCACCAACTCGATGAAGTGATCTTCCAGCGAGCCATGGCCAGAGGCCATTTTCAGCTCCATCAGGTCGGCACTGCGCACAATGCGTCCGCGATGAATCATCACGATGCGGTCGCAGAGGGATTCCACCTCGTTCAATTCGTGTGAGCTGAAAAAGATTGTGCGACCTCGCTTCTTGAGGTCGAGCAGCACATTTCGCAGGTCATGGCGTCCGAGGGGATCGAGGCCGGACGACAATTCGTCGAAGACCAGCAATTCCGGGTCGGCGATCAACGACTGGGCAATGCCAAGACGCTGCTGCATGCCCTTCGAGAAGTTCTTGAGCAGCGTCTCAGCCTTCCCGGCCAGGCCAACCCGCTCGAGAATTTCGGGAATCCGTTTGCGTAGCGTCTTGCGGTCCACACCTTGAAGCCCGCCATAGAGTTCCAGCAGCTCGCGCGGCTTCATGAAGGGATAATAGAGGGCGACTTCGGGTAGATAACCGATGCGCTGTCGGCTGCGCGCCGTTCCGGCTCGCTCGCCAAAGACCTCGATGCGTCCCGAGGCCGGATAGAGGAAGCCCATAATGGCCTTCATCGTCGTGGATTTGCCGGCCCCGTTCGCGCCGATGAATCCCACGCACTCGCCTTCTGCCACGTCGAAAGAAATGCCATGCACGGCGCGATGCCGTTTTCCATTCTTTCCGTAGTCCACCACCAGATCTTCGATTCGAATCACTTTCGGTTCCGACATCTCTCGCACCTCCCGTTCGATCGGTTTCTCCGATTCGAGTTCCTGCAATACCCGGCTCGCCAAAGCGGATCTCGCAGCGACAGCGCCGGACGCGCCATCGTCGCGGCGGAGGGATATCAAGCAGGTTCGATGCCAAGGCCTGCTGCTCCCCTTTAATCCCCCATCTGTGCCTGCACTTCCGGTGAATTCCGTACTGCTCGGTTTCAACCTCGCGAAGAAGAGAGTTCGACTTGCGAATATCCCGCATCGCCGTTC
>SLOV01000214.1 GCA_007132345.1 Kiritimatiellia bacterium | reverse complement strand
TTTCCGCTTGTTCGCGCGGTTCTTCCGCTCGTCCCATTCGAATCGGATATCATTCATGCGTACAGTGTACGTACTTTTGCTGTCGTCCGCAAGAGGTTTTATAACGCTCCTGTGCCGAACGGCAGCAAGCAGCGGGCGACGGAGTCGTACGCTGCCTTGCCTTGTTCGGTCTGTCATTGCCTTTCCTCGGCTCTCCCGGTCTTGGCGTCAACAGAGATTTGCCTGTAACCATTTTCGCCATGCGTATTCTCTGGCCCAAAGACGAACATTGTCTCTGTCGAGGAAAGCGTTGTTTCTTCTAATAGCATAAGAGATAGAGAATCGCGTTCCGCAATGAAATCCAAGGCGACCTGCCTTTGTTCTTCGTTGGTCAGTCGGTCTCCGTCATGGCCACCAACCACGGTACGATCTCCACATCCGGTCACAAATGCAGCACAAGCCACGATTGAGAGCATCTTCATCATTTGCGTTACCGAACATGATTTAGGGGAACGTTCCCTTTTCACGGCAAATGGGCCGGATTGAGGGGTTCTCGTGCCCTGATCGTGGCGAGGAGATTAACAGAAGGGCGGAGATGTAGCAAGCTCATTCGCAATGGATTGCGCGGATTTTCTCAAGTCGCCCGGGAAAAGGGAACGTTCCCTTTTGCCCGGTATTACCTGGTTAGGGGAACGTTCCCCTAACTCGGGACCCCGGTTTCAACCTGGGTTGAAAGGGCTTCAACCCAGGTTGAAGCGCCGGGGGTGCCGGAATCTGCGTGATCGGCATAATCCATTTATTAACCATTGGTTGCGGCGCAGGGGGGTCTGGCGTGGCACGCTTTGTGCAGGGAGTTGTGCCGGGAAAGGAGCGGCTATGTCAGACATCGAGCACACGCTGCAACGTTATGGGGAGTTTCTCCTCGAATCGGGACTGGCGAAGGAGAAACACGCAAGGTACTTCGTGGGCTGGGTTCGGCGGTTTCTGGCCAGCGACACGCCACCCGCAACATCCGTTGCCGACCGGTTGAGCCTGTTTCGGGAAGGACTGGAACGCTGCGGCAGATTCGAGGATTGGCAGGTCGACCAAGCGGAACGCGCGGTGCGCGTCTACTTCGTCAATTTCCTGAAGACTCCACAATTGGGGCGCCGCGAGGATGGAAGCGCACCCATATTCAATGAGGGCGTCGAACGGCCACTCGCCTTGAAGGTCCTGCGGGAGCGATTACGCGTTAAGCATTACTCGTATCGCACAGAGTCCACCTATAAGAAAACAAGGATCGCAGCACGTTGCTGGCGGCATCTCTTCATGCGGAGTTGAGAGACCATCTGGAGCAGATTCGAGCACTCTATGAGGCGGACCGACAGGCAGGGGTGGCGGGGGTCTACCTGCCTGACGCGCTGGCGCGGAAATATCCACGGTATGCGGAGGCGTGGGGATGGTTCTGGGTGTTCCCGAGTCCTGGTTTATCGACTGACCCACGGGCTGGCGTGGTGCGGCGTCACCACGTGGGTGACGGACTTCTGCAGCGAGCGATCCGAGAGGCAGCCCGGAAGGTGGGCATTCATAAGCCGGTTTCGGTTCATACGCTGAGGCACAGTTTCGCGACGCATCTGTTGTTGAATGGGGTGGATTTGCGGCAGATTCAGGAGGCCCATTTTCGGTGGGGGCTTCCCGTGGTTGGCGACGCAATCGCGAAGTTTCTGCAGGGGCCATCGGTTTTACGCCGAGGCAGGAACATCTACCGCCCGCTCTCCTGACGGAGGCGGAGGGTGAGTTTGTCGAACTCGCGGCGGAGTTCGGCGTTCTCGAAGGGGCGCAGGTCGGGCACCTGCATCTCGAACATGAGCTGGAATAACTCCTGACTGGAGCGCATGACGCTGAGGAGATCGCCAGAGAGTTGCACGGTTTCGTAGGTATTCATCGCCACCGCCAGGTCTTTGTCAATGCGGCCACGCGCCTCGCGCAGGCCCCGGCGCTGCTCTTCCAGATAACCACGATAGACCTCGGCGGCGCGGAGGGTGAATTCCTGCGATTGCAGATTGGCTTGCAGGGTGGCCCGATGTGCGCCGTCGGCACGACGGATCATCTGGGAGGTCTCGCGCATCAAGGCGCGGGTGCGGGTGCGAATTTCCTCGATCTCGGGCAGATAGCCCTGGTCGATTTCCTGCAAAGCGGTGTCGTAGATGTGCGAGAGCAGTTGCAGCAGCACGGTGTACATGCCGTAGTAGCGGCGCGCCAGTTGGATCTCTTCCAGGTTCTCCGCGGTGAGCCGTTCCAATTGTGCGGTCAGCAGTTTGACATTGTGGAAGGCGATGGTGATGTCGATGACGTTGTCGCCTACAACGGTTGCGAGGAGAAAATCGGCCTGCTCGCGCGTGACCTCCAGTCCCATCCGGCCCAGTTCGTCGCGGAACTCGCCCTTCAGGTCGTCCATCCGCAGGTCGCGTTCGGCCATCCGTTCCTGCAGGGCCTCGATGCGTGCATCGATGTCGGCCACGGTGGTTCGGAAGCGGCCTTCTTCCGGGGCGGAGATGCGCCGCTCGCGCAACTCGGAGATCGCCTGTCGGTCGGCCTGGTTGGCGGATTCCATTTCGACAATACGCTCCCGCAGATTGCCCGCGGGGGAGTCGGAAAGGATCTCGACGGCCTCGTCCATGGTTCTGCGAATCCGGGCGCGGTTCGCGCTTTGGTCGGTGCGGAAGATGGCCCAGCGCGGCAGGTCCGCACTCCGGTCTTCCAGTTCCCGGACGCGCTGGAGTTCGGGAACGATCCGCTGCCAGAGGATGCGCGGCGTTTCGGGCGGGGGCGGCGCCTGGGGCTCCATGGTGAGCGTGGCGGGGCGCGCCAGGGCCGGCCACACGCAGAGGAGTGCGGTGCCACCCAGCAGGCGAAGGCTTTTCATGAGTCTCATCCTTTCCGGTTCAGAAATCGAGGGGCCGGTCCTTAATGATTCGGTCTTCCGCGCGGTCGAACGGGTCGGCGGCGTAGCGCGAGACGTTGAGCAGAATGCCGACCATGGCCATGGTGGTGACCATGGAGGACCCCCCGAAACTGATGAAAGGCAGTGCGATGCCCTTGGTCGGCAAGGCGCCGGTGACGACGGCAATGTTGAGGGCGGCCTGCAGGGTGATCATGGCGGTGATGCCGAAGGCGAGCAGGCGCCCGAACGGATCGATGGCCCGGCGGGAGATATTCAGGCCGCAGACCAGAATGACGACGAAGGCGAGCACCACCCCGATGGTGGATAGGAAGCCCAGTTCCTCGCCGAGAATGGCAAAGATGAAGTCGGTGTGGGCTTCGGGCAGATAGTGGCGCTTCTGCAAACTGTCACCGAGCCCAACGCCGGTCCGCCCGCCCAGCCCGAAGGCATAGAGGGCCTGGATGAGCTGGTAGGCTTCATCGGACTGATACTTTTCGGGCTCCAGAAAGGCGAGAACCCGCATGCGACGTACAGGATTCTGGGCGACCATCAAGCCGAAACCGACCGCCCCCACGACGCCCGTCACCGCGAGGTAGCCGAGCCGTGTGCCGCCCATGAACATGACCAGCAAGCCGACCACACCCAAAAGTGCCGTGGTTCCGTAGTCGGGTTCGAGCAGAATGAGCACGGCGAAGAGACCCAGCACGGTGAGCGGCACGAACCAGCCTCGGAAGATCTGCTGACTGCGCCTTTTCTGCATGGCCATCCACCAGGCCAGCCAGACGATGAGGGCGAGCTTTGCAAATTCGGAGGGCTGCACATTTATGCCACCGAGCCGCAGCCATCGGCTGCTGCCCTTGATCTCGACGCCGATCCCCGGAATCAGCACCATCACCAGGAGCACCAGCGAAATCAGAGCGAGGGGAATCGCGAGCTGCCGCCAGTACATATAGGGAAACCAGGCCGTGAAACTCGCCACTCCGATCCCGAGGATCATCCAGAGGCTCTGGCGCTTCAGGAAGAAGTGGGGGTCGCCATAGAGCAACTCGGCATGCAGGGCACTGGTGCTGGTGAGGATGACAATGCCCAGGCCCAGCAGGCAGACAACCGAGAAGACCAGAAGCGTGGTGGTGGTTCTCATGCCGGCACCGACGGTTTCCGTATCGGCGCGACCCAGGGCCAGGCACCTCTGCCCCTGGGCCGCGCCCCGCCGTCCTTGACCGGCAAGAACGGCGTTTTATCCATTACAGCGCGGAGGGCGGAATCTGAATGCGCTGCCCCTTTTCGAGCACGGCGCCCGGCTCGAGATTGTTCAGGGTCAGGATGTCCTCTTTGCTGACGATGAAGAGCTTGGCAATGATGTCGATCGTGTCGCCTTCGAGCACGGTGTAGGTGATGGGCTGCTGAGCGAAGCCTGAGATGGCGTCATCGTCGGCCGGTGCCGGGGCGGTCGGTGCGGCGGGCTCGGGGCGTTCCTCCGTCGGCGTGGTGGGCTCCCGCACCGTGACGGGTGCCACAGGCTCCGGGCTGGGCTCCGGCTCGGTGCGTGCGGCAGGCCGGCCTCCGGACGGGATGGCAAGGCGCTGGCCGATACGAATCAGGTCGCCGGTCAGGGCGTTGGCCTCGCGAAGCTGGGCCACGGTGACGCCGTAGCGCGAGGCGATCCGCGAGAGGGAGTCGCCGCTTTGCACGACATAGACTTGCTCGGCCCTCGATAGATCCACCGCGGGAGTAGCCGCGGGGGTGGGCGCAGGGGCACGCGGGGCGACGCCCACGAGCGGCACGTTGATCTGCTGACCAACCCGCAGTGTATTCGGGTCGCTGATGTTGTTGAATGCCGCCAGCTCGCGCGTTGTGACCCCGTGCTGTGAAGCAATCTTAGAGAGCGTATCGCCACGCTGCACGGTGTAGGCTTTGGACTCGCCCGGCAGAAGGGTCGGCTCGACGGGTGTGGGCGGCCGCACCGCGGGACGCGGCACCTCGACGCGGGGCGCGGGTGCGGCGCGTGGCGGCATGACCGGAGGCGGAGGTGGCTCGACACGGGCCGTGGTCCGCGTTGGAGTGCGACGTTCACGGGTTTCTGCCCCCGGCTGTACCGTGCTGCACCCCTGTATCAGGAGAAACGTACCTACCGCCAGCACATGCAGGCCGGCAACTAGGCCCACGAGAGCGGGCGTACGCATGATGGGTTGGTCTTCATTTGCGGGTTTCATAAGCACCTTCCAGGAAAAGGGTTTGCCTTCATTCATTTCCAAGCCTCCTCTGCACTTTCTACTTCTTCCACAAAACGGCTGCGCTGGTCCACCAGTTCCAGGAAACGCGCACCACGCGATTCGTACCCAGGAAACTGGTCGAAACTCGCACAGCCAGGCGACAATAAAACCGTCTCTCCCGACTTCGCCACCGCGGCGGCGCGCGAAAAGGCGGTTTCGAGATCGCCACATTGCTGGCAGGCCACATCGGCTGACCAGGCATCAAACATTGCTTTTGAGGCACTGCCGATAAGATAGACACCGGCGGCGCGCTCGACCAGAAAATCTTTTGCCGCAAGAAAATCGTTCTCTTTTGCCAGGCCCCCGGCGATCAGGTGCACCCGGCCCACGCAACGCTGCAACGCCGCCACCATCGCGGCGAGGTTGGTGGCTTTGGAGTCGTTGATGTAGCGCACGCCGTCCATCCGGCCTGCCGCCTGCATGCGATGCGGGAGTGGTTGAAAGTCGCGAATCGCCGCCTCGAACCGGTCGTTGCTCACGCCACAGGCCCGCGCGGCGGCCCACGCGGCAACGGCGGCGGGGCCCGTGACCGGATGATCGAACATGGTTCCGCGCAGGTCGGCAACGGCGCGGCCTCCAGCTTCGATCCAGCCCTGGCGAAACCGGAGGTCCGCATCGGGACCGGCACCGAACGACAACCAATGCCCCGCTCCGCTCGACTGGCTGCGGACGCGGTCCATGCAGGAGGCCTCCACAAGGCAGAGGTCGTGTTGTTCCGCCTGGGCGAAGAGCCGGGCCTTAAGCGCGGCGTAATGGTCCATGGTGCCGTGCCGATCGAGATGGTTCGGCAGGAGATTCAAGAGGATCCCCACGTCAGCGCGAAACTTCTTCACCCACTCCAGTTGAAAGGAACTCACCTCCACCACCAGCCAGTCGAGCGGCTGGTCGACAACCCGGCTGAGGCAGGGGCCAATATTGCCCGCGGCGGCGGCACGGAGACCGGCCCGCTGGAGGATCTGCTCCAGGAGGCGAACCAGGGTCGTCTTTCCATTGGAGCCAGTCACGGCAAGCACGCGCGCTTTGCGACGCTGCCAGGCCAGTTCGAGCTCGGAGACGATCGGAATGCCACGTTCTTTGCACGCCAGCAGCCAGGGCGCCTCGGCGGGGATGCCGGGGCTGACGACACAGAGGTCGGCGGCCCCCATTGGCAGTTGGGTTGCGCCCGGCCTCGCATCGACGCCAAGCCCTTCGAGGCGAGCCGCGGCATCCAGAATAGCCGGGCTGGAGGCGGCATCGAGCGCCACGACCGATACCGACTCGCGTCGGAGCAGTTCGGCCGCGCCCTCCCCGCTTTCGCCGAGGCCAAGCACCCAACATGTACGCAGGTCATTCATCGGATCTTGAGGGTAGCGACACCCATCAGGGCGAAAATGATCGAAAGAATCCAGAATCGGGTGACGATCATGGTCTCGACAACTTCCACGTCGCGCTTTTCGCGTTCGGCGCGCTCTTTTTCCAGCAGTTCGAAGTGATGATGAATCGGGGAACAGCGGAAGATGCGACGTCCGGTCAGCTTGAACGAGCCGACCTGCAGGAGAACACTCATCGCCTCCATCACGAAGACTCCGCCGACAATGATGAGCACCAGTTCCTGCTTGATGCAAATGGCCACCATGGCGATCGCGCCCCCCAGCGCCAGGCTGCCGGTGTCACCCATAAAGACGCGGGCCGGATGGCAGTTGAACCAGAGGAAGCCGAGGCACGCCCCCAACAGAGCGCCACAGAAGACGGTGAGTTCCCCGCTTGCGGCAATGTATGGGATCTGCAGATAGGTGGCAAAGCCCACGTGGCCGGCGACATAGGCCATGACCAGATAGGCGAGCGCCACCGAGCCGCTGCATCCCACGGCGAGCCCGTCCAGCCCATCGGTCAGATTCACGGCATTGCTTGCCCCGACCATGACGAAGTAGAGGAAGAGAAACGCGGCGATAATTCCCATATCGCGGATCACCGGGTCCTTAAAGAAGGGCACCATGAGTTGCTTCGCATGGTGCGACGAAGGTTCCCACCAGAGCAGTGCGGCAAGCACCACGAAGATCCAGATCGATTGCAGCACCACCTTGCCGCGCGCGGAGAGGCCTTTCGACTGGCGGCGTGTCACCTTTTGATAATCGTCGAGAAACCCGATGCCCCCCATGAAAAGCATGGTGGCGAGCACCATGAGCACGTAGCCATTGGTCGGAACCGCCCAGAGCAGCGTCGAGAGGGTGACCGCCAGCAGGATCAGCACACCGCCCATGGTCGGCGTGCCCTGCTTTTTTCCATGAAAGGTTTCGTGCAACGCTTCAACATGCTCGCGCCGCACCTGCTGCCCCACCTTCAGCCTGCGCAGGGCTCGGATGACGCCCGGCCCAAAGAGCAGGCTGAGGAGAAAGGCGGTACCGGCCGCGGAGAAGGTGCGGAAGGTGATGTATTGCAAAATGCGCAACGGCCCGAAGAACTCTTCAAACGCTGACAGGTAGTACAACATAACGACTCCGCTCAGGCGCCTGACATTCCCTGCTTCCAGATGGTAAGGACTTGGTCCAGGGCATCGCCGCGCGAGGCCTTTAACAGAACCGCATCGCCGCGCGAGGCCTCCTGCAACAACCGGTGCGCCGCCGCCTCGGCATCGGCACAGATGACAAGGCGATCTTCGGGCAGCCCCGCCGCGCGGGCGCCCTCCGCCATGGCTTCCGCCTGCGTACCCGTAGCGAGGAAATAAGCGCCCGGAACCGCCGCGGCCTTGCGCCCTATTTCAAGATGGAACTTGTGGCTGCCCTCCCCCAATTCCCGCATCGTCCCCAGCACCAGCCAGCGCCTGCCCCGCACCGGCATTTCGCCGAATGCACGCAGCGCAGCCGCCATGCTGGTCGGATTCGCGTTGTAGGCGTCGTTCACGAAAAGGATGCCCGCTTGCGTCTCTGTCTGCCAGCGTGGGCCGACCGGTGTATATGTCTCCACCGCCCGCGCAATCTGCGCCCAGTCCACACCCAAGCCGCGCGCCATTGCCGCAGCCAGGAGAAGATCGACCTGAAAGAAGGCGCCGGGTACGGGGCATGGCAACTCGACTTCTTCGCCGCGCTCCACTTCCAGAATCCGAAGCCCTTCCCGGCCGACGGCCTGCCCGATCCAATCGGCGCCAGGCTCCCCCAGAGAGACCGTCCGCACGTTGCAGGCGCAGGCGTCGCGCAGCAGATCGAACCAGCGATCATCCCGCCAGAGCACGGCCATCCCATCCGCCGGCACACGGGAGAGCAGGTTGGCTTTTTCTTCCGCAATCCCCTGTACCGACCCGAACGCCTCCAGATGCGCCGGGCCGATCGGCGTCATGACGGCATGATGGGGACAGAGCAGATCGGAGAGCGGCCCGATCTCGCCGGGCCGGTTCATGCCCAGCTCAAAGACACCGAACCGATGCAGCCGGTGCAAGCGTAGCAGGCTGAGCGGCAGACCGATGGCGTTATTCCAATTCCCGGGTGTGCGGGCGGTTGGACCTTCTGTCTCCAGCATCGACGCCAGCAGTTCCTTGACCGTGGTCTTGCCAACGCTTCCGGTGATGCCGACGAAGGTGGCAGGGTGCACCGCGCGCAGGCCAGCCGCCAGGCGGCGAAGCGCCGCTTCCGGATCGTTCACGACCAGAAGCGGCCCGCTCTGCGGGGCGTCGGGCAAACGCCCCGCCTGCACCAGGGCAGCCACGGCACCGCGTGCAAAGGCCTCACCGACGAACGAATGCCCGTCCGAGCGGCTGCCGGGGAGCGCGACAAAGAGTTCGCCCGGTTGCAGCGCACGCGTATCGATGGCCACGCCCGAGGCGCCTTCTGCCGGCGCACGGCCGCTCCAGACACCGCCGCTCCAGCAAGCAAGATTTTTGGCATTGAGAAGTGACAAGGAACTCAAGACGCCATCCTTTGTCTCCGTTTGAGGCTCAAGACCGATCATGGCGCCCCTCCGCTTGGCCGGACGCCAGTCGATTCGTTTCTTCCCGTATCACGTCGCAATCGTCGAACGCCAGCACCGTGTGCCCAACTTCCTGATAGGCCTCATGCCCTTTGCCGGCCACCAGGATCACATCGCCGGGGCGCGCCTCGCGGAGCGCCAGCGCAATCGCCTCGCGGCGGTCCGGCACTTCGACCACGTCCGCGTCATTGCCGCAGCCAGCCCGGATTTCGGCGATGATCCGCTCCGGTGGTTCCGAGCGGGGATTGTCCGTGGTCAGGACCACCCGATCGCAGCGCGCGGCCGCCACGGCGCCCATACGGGGCCGCTTTGTGGCGTCACGATCGCCGCCGCAGCCGAAGACCACGATGAGACGGCGGGCCGCCACTTCGCGCAGCGCGTCGAGCGCGTTGCGCAGCGCATCTTCGGTGTGCGCATAATCCACAAAGACATGCACATCCCGCGGTCCGGGCACACGCTGCATGCGGCCTGGCACCGGCTCCACCTCTGCAAGCTGTTCGCAGGCCTGGGCCACGTTCATGCCGAGAGCGCCGCACGTGGTCAAGGCGCCCAGGACATTCGAGAGGTTAAACCGCCCCATCAGCGGTGCGACGACAGGGCCGTTATGCCAGGGGGAATGCAACTGGAACCGGAGCCCCACTGTGCCCAGATGCACGTCCGTTGCGGTGACATCGGCTCCGCCCTCCAGGCCATAGGTCCAGCAGGTGCGCTCAGGGGCGCATTCGCCCAAAAGGCGTCGGCCCCAGGCATCATCGCGATTCACCACCCCCACTGTCTGCGCGTTGGCTTCTTCCACGAAAAGCCGCTTCTTGGCCTCGAAGTAGGCCTCCAGCGTGCCGTGATAGTCGAGATGTTCCGGCGTCAGGTTGGTAAACCCGACGACATCGAATTCCGTGCCGGAGACACGTTGCTGCGCGAGACCGTGGGAAGAGACCTCCATGACGGCAGACGCGCAGCCGGCCCGGACCATCTGCGCGAGCAGGGCTTGCAGGTCGCACGACTCCGGTGTGGTGCGTTGCGCAGGGATGCGGCGCCCCTGAAATCGGTAGGCAACCGAGCCGATAAGTCCGCAAGGGCTGCCGGCGCGTTCGAGCAGATGGTGCAGCAGCCAGGTCGTCGTGGTCTTGCCATTCGTTCCGGTGATGCCGACCACCCGCAAGGCGCGGGAGGGATGGCCATGCACGGCACAGGCGAGCCGGGCCATTGCGGCACGTTCGTCGGGCACCCGCACCCAGGTGGCGTCGCCCGGCGCGCCCGAGCCCTCGCCTTCCCAGAGCACAATCGCCGCCGCGCCGCGCTTGAGTGCCTCCCCGATATAGCGGCTGCCGTCCACGTGGGCCCCGCGCACGGCAACGAAAAGGTCCCCGCGCCGAACACGACGGGAATCGCAGACGACGGTGCGAATCGACCGATGCAGCGGCCCGGACACCTTGGCCTCCGGCCCCAGCGCGGCGACCAGTTGGGCCAGTTGAATTTCGAGCGGTAACGACGCGCAGACCATGCCATCAGACCCCCCGCGGCAGTCCGCTCACGGCTTGATCCACCTGCCACTCGAATTCGGCCTCCTGGCCCGCTTGCTCGCCGGTCGTGGCGGGGTCGCGGGCGTAGAGATGCGAGCGGCCGTGGGTTGGAATATCGAGGTAGCGAACCAGTTGCTCGCCGACTTTCTGAAAGACGGGCGCCGCCGTCATGCCGCCGGTTCGACCTTTCGGTTCGTCGATCACGATCACCACGGTGATTTCCGGATCTTCAACCGGCAGGAAGCCCGCGAAAGAAGCCACGTTCCGGCC
>SLOV01000006.1 GCA_007132345.1 Kiritimatiellia bacterium | reverse complement strand
GGAGATTGGCGGCGATAGCGGTAGTAGGCGGCGCAGGCACCTTCGTTGGAGACCATGGTGGCGCCGAGCGGGTGTTCGGGGGTGCAGCGCGTGCCGAAGGCGGGGCATTGGTCGGGGCGAACACCTTGCAGGACCTGGCCGCTGATGCAGATGGAGTCGGCTTCAGGAACGGGGCGCGCTTTGCCGAAGCGGACTTCGGCGTCGTAGTCGCGGAAGGCTTCGCGCAGGGCGAGGCCGCTGTCGGGGATGGCGCCGATGCCACGCCAGTTACGGGGTGACACCTCGAAGACGCGACGGATGAGGTCCTGTGCAGGCTCGTTGCCGCGCGGGTGCACGGCGCGGGCGTATTGATTTTCGACTTCGGCGCGGCCTTCTTCGAGTTGCTTGAGGCACATGTGAACGCCTTGCAGGATGTCGAGGGGTTCGAAGCCGGTGACGACGATGGGCACGCGGTGTTGTTCGGCCATGGGGCCGTAGAGGTCGTAGCCCATGACGGTGCAGACGTGGCCTGCGGCGAGGAAGCCCTGGACCTGGGTGCCGGGGGCGCGCAGGACGGCCTCCATGGCGGGCGGGACGAGGACATGGGAGACGAGGATGGAGAAGTTGCAGAGTCCGGCCTCGTGCGCCTGGAGCACGGCCATGGCGTTGGCGGGCGCGGTGGTCTCGAAGCCGACGGCGAAGAAGACGACTTCACGGTCGGGCATGGCTTTGGCGAGTTTGACAGCGTCAAGGGGCGAGTAGACGATGCGCACATCGCCGCCGCGGGCTTTGGCGGTGAAGAGGTCTTCGCTGGAGCCGGGGACGCGGAGCATATCGCCGAAGGAGCAGAGGGTGATGTCGGGGCGGGCGGCAAGCTCGATGGCTTTGTCGATGAGTTCGACGGGTGTGACGCAGACGGGGCAGCCGGGGCCGTGAATGAGGCGCACGGAGGGTGGGAGCAATTCGTCGATGCCGAATTTGACGATGGCATGGGTTTGCCCGCCGCAGACTTCCATGAGGGTCCAGGGACGCGTGACCAATTCGCGAATGGCCTGGGCGTAGCGGCGGGCGGCGGCGGCGTCGCGGTATTCGTCGAGGTATTTCATGGTGTGGACTCCGGGCTGACCTGCACGAAGAGTTCTTCGCCGAACGGGCCAACGCGGCTGAGCCAGGGGCGTATGCGCCATTCGCCTTCGAGGGTGGGCTGCCATTCGACGGAGAGGGAGCGGCCGTAGGCGACGGAACCGACGCGAATGCGGTCGGTGAAGTTGGATTCGTGGCGGGCGACGATCCAAACGGTGCGTGCCTGGCCTTCGCGCGAGGGGGTCCAAGTGGCGGCGCCGGTGTTGAGGAGTTGGAGAACGACGCGGCGGCGTGCCGCGACGCGGAGGGACGCGCCCGCGGGGCGGGAGAGGATGGCGTCGCCGACGCGAATCGTGCCCCATTCGGCGTTGAGATCGCGGACGGGTTCGCGACCGGAGAGGGCCTCGCCGCCGATGGCGACGAGGGGAATCTCGGTGGTGGGCCGGCCGTAACTGGTGGGCCGCACTTCGATCATCTCGCCTTCGCCGATCTCTCGACGGTAGTGCGCTTCCCAATGGCGCCAGAGGGCGGAGAGTCCGCGTGCATCGCGCTCGCGCAGGACCTCACGGCCGGTCCAGGTGACGAGGCGGGGCCGCACCGTGCGCAGGGCGGTGGAACGGCTGCGCAGCGCTTCGGCGGCGGGGCGCGGCAGGCCGGTGGGGTGGACCATGCCGAAGTCGCTGCCCTCTTCGGGGTGGGTGCCGCCGGGATACCACCAGGCGAAGCAACCCGCGGAGGCGGTGGCGGCGACGAGATCGAAGGTGTTCCGGTAGACGCGTTCCTGGTTGGCGAGTTCTACTTCGCTGGGCGTGGGTCCGACATCGGCACCGTACTGCAGCCAGACGACCGGCTTGCCGTCGCCGACGCCGCGCGCGTAGGCGGCGAGGAAAGCGGCGCCCCCGAACTCTTCGGGATCGCCCTGCAGGTGCCAGGCCGTAAGGGAAAGGAAATCGAGATGAACGGCGCCCGCGGCCGGGTCGACCGGCAACTCCGCATCGGCCCAGGCGGAGCCGGTGCCGCGATAGCCGGTGCGGGCGGTGAGGAGTTGGCGGCAGCCGAGTTCGCGGAGAAAGCGGGCCGACTCGCCGTAGCGCCTGCTCACGAGGTCGTCGACGAAGCGGCGGTAGGCAGCAACGGCGATGCGGTGGTCGCCATCCGAAGCGAGCGCCTGGTCGGGGGGACCGGTGACGCGTCCGTGCAGTCGCCAGAGCGGAGCGCCGAAGTGCTCTTCGGCGTGCTGGACGGAGCCATATTGCTCGCTCAGCCAGTGCCGCCAGTAGCGGTCGAGGGCGCGGCGTTCTTCGAAGCGGCCGAGGCGCGGCTCGTTGGCGAGGTCGAAGGCGAAGACCTGGGACTCGTTTTGCAGGTCCGCGGCCTCGACGAGGGTTCGGGCCAGGCCGAAGTTGCGCTCGAAGGGTGCGAGGCCGGGGAGGTGGAGAAGCAGGACCATATCGCGTTCGCGCGCGGCTTCGATGACGTATTTCAGTTGCGGGGCCTGCAAGGGATGGGTGTAGTCGAAGGCGAGTGCGTTGACGCGCAGGGCGCGCAATTGGTTCAAGTCTCGCTCGATGGCGTCCGGATCGAAGACGGATGCGTCGAGCCAGTGGCTGCCCCAGGCGTCCGCGGAAGCGCCGGTGGTGTAGAGGGGCCGGTAGTTCACGCCCATGAGGAAAAGCGGCGTCTGCTGCCGCACGAAGTGGGCG
>SLOV01000007.1 GCA_007132345.1 Kiritimatiellia bacterium | reverse complement strand
GAGATCATGCGTCTCTTCATTGCGCGCGAAGCGCTCGATCCGCACCTGCAGACTGTCCTCGCTGCCATGAACTCCCGCCTGCCCAAGCAGGAGCGTCGCGCCGCGGCCATGAAGGCCTTAAAGTTCTATGCGAAGTGGTATCCGCTCCTGTGGCTTCCGATCGGGGACGCCCCGCCGCGCGGCATGGATGGCGGCTTGCGGAAGCACGCCCGTTATGCGGCGCGCACGAGCCGTCGCCTGGCCCGCGCCATGTTTCATGCCATGGTTCGTTACGGTCCGAAGCTTGAAGAGCAGGGGATGACCCTCGGTCGTCTGGTCGACATCGGCACCGAGATTTTTGCTGTCGCCTCCGTCGCCAGCCGTGGCAGCACCATGATCAAAGGCGGCGCCGATCGCAAAAAGGTCCGGCAGTTGGTCGATCATTTCGTCAAGGCGGCCAGTCTCCGCATCGACGAACACTTCCGCGCCTTGCGCCGCAACGCCGACAAGAAGGGCTGGAAACTCTCCGGCGAAGTCTTGGAGAAGAAATACACCTGGCTCGAGGAAGGCATGGTGCGGGAGTAGCCGCCTCCGACGCGAGCGCGCAACCCCTTATGGAGTGCGGGTTCTTGAACCCGCTTTTCATCGCGCCTTCTCGAAGGCGCGATCGTGTTTGCGTCCATAACGATATTCCTCGTGTTTCCCTCTGTACCGCTGGAGGAAAGCGCTTTCAAGAAAGCGCACTCCAAAAGCCCATTGGAGTGCGGGTTCTTGAACCCGCTTTTCATCGCGCCTTCTCGAAGGCGCGGTCGTGTTTGCGTCCATAACGATATTCCTCGGTTCTCCGTCTGCCCCGTTGGATAAAAGCGCTATCGATAAAGCGCTCCCCGCCTGGGTCTTTATAGCGGCTAATCCGCGATTCACCCCTCCGCCCCACATCTCATCCCCGAAAGGCCCCAAAGGGCAAGGCCTCGCTCCGTGTCGCTCCCTCGCCCATCTCGAAACCCGGCACCCCGCGGCGATTCTTCACCGCTGGGACGCAACGCCTTGGCTTGATTATCCTGCCATCATGAAATAGCCTCTGAACATGGCTAGTTTACTCTACAGATACATCCAGCAGGTCCAAGGAGTTCGGTCGGGACATCCCATCATCGAGGGGACTCGGATTGGTGTGCACGATGTAGTGGGTCTGGTGCTCAGCGGTGCTGGCATCGATGACGTCACACGGAGCCTGCCTCCCGTGACGCGGGCACAAGTCTACGAATGTCTCGCCTACTATGAAGACCATAAAGAGGCGATGGACCTGCTGATTGCTCGCCAATTCGCGGATGACCAAGAGCGAGCCGCCGGGACGGCAACACCAACTTTGCCTGACTATTCAGAGAGGTAACGATCCACCCCTTCACCGAAAGAACGGATCTTCTCCCGTTTCTTGCTCTCGTAAAGCGGCGCGGTAGTGTCCAGGCGCGTCACGACATCCCTCGGATTTCCGTCTGCGCCTTCCGGGATTCTCCTGATTGCCTATGCGCCGAAATCAAAAAAGGGCTTTGCACGGATGACGGGGCTACCCCCTATTCCTTCCTCGAACTCAGACCAAACGAACAGCCCGACTGACCGTCACCTCGCGGCTCACTGCTGGGGGTTCCCCGTTCCCCGTCCGGTGTGGCATAACGATAAGTCAGGAGAGATATACTGTTGCAGCACCAAGTGTACAACCTATCGTTTTTTGACCGGGCCGACTTTGCGCCCTTCCAACTCGGCAGATACATTTTTGAACCGATAGCCGATGCACAACCCGGCCCCGACAACCGGACTGAAACACGGGGCATGTACCTAGAGCCTGTCCCGGAATTTGGAAGGTGCTGATGGGATAGAAGTTGTGAAGAAAAGAAATCCGGCAAAAGGAGCGGATTTCGCTCCTTTGCCGGAAAAACGTGTGTTATGACCGACTGGTACCCCTGCCAGGAAGGAATGACACACATGGGAAACCTACCTCGCCAGCTTGAGTTTTGTCCACCTGTTCCGCTTCCGAATGTGTACGGCGCGGCGGACTTCCGCGAATTTCGAGACACGTTGGCGTGCATCGATCGGCATCTCCAGCAGAGCGGGATGGAAGAAGCCATGATCGATCTGGGGTTGGCCCGCTGGGAAAAGACGTGTGAAGAGCCGCCCACCGTGGCGCAGCGCCAAAAGCAGTGTGAGCAGCTTCGGTATGCATTACGCTGGGGGCGCAGGCGGGTCAGTCCGTACATATGTACATTGATGCAATGTCGACAATGGCAGGAACCCCTTTGCTGCTGGCCACAGCCCATCGGCCCTTTCAACTGGAGGAGGAACGGGTCCGGACACATAGGCAATGTGGCATCGGTTGGGCACAGGATGTGATCCGCGGTTCCTCCCCGGCCGGTCTCGTGGATGTCTTGCTGTTGGGCTTTGGGAGACGGAATGGGATCCTGTCTTACGTTGCGGATGCTGGGGTAGGATGGGTTCACAACCCGTCCCCCCGGAGCCAAAGCGAGGGTTTGCATGCCTTCAGTCCCCCCATACACTTACTCCCACCTCTTTGTAGCGGCTAATCCGCAATGCACCCCTTGAGATGGTCAACCAGCTTCTCGGACCGGTTATCGATGATGTCGTGGGTTGGCATGGGCTATTCCTCCCCCTCAATTGCACCAGTCTCCGGGGTCATTGAATCAGTCTCCCGAGTCTCCGATGCAATCGGAGACTGATTCAATAGGCGACGTCCAGGCAGGTAATACGCCCCGGCACCGCGACGCCCTGTTCCCG
>SLOV01000004.1 GCA_007132345.1 Kiritimatiellia bacterium | reverse complement strand
GGGGGACGCCGTCGTTGCCCGAGTCGTATCCGCCCGCGGGCTCGTATAACTCGCCCCTCCAGTCGCCCCTGAGGTTTTTGCGCCACTTTGGGCCGGTGTCGCGCTCGCTTGTCAAACCCGGCCCGTCAGCGTAGCCTACGCGCTTTTGACCCCCCATGGGGCGAAAGGCCAGGAAAAGCGCATGCAGTGGATTCTGAAGAAAATCGTAGGCAGCAAGAACGAGCGGGACTTGAAGAAGATCCGCCCTATTGTCAAGCGCATCAACGAGTTAGAGGAGTCGTATCAAGCCCTCTCCGAAGAGGAGCTGAAGGCCATGACCGCTACGTTCCGGGAGCGCCTGGCCGCGGGTGAGACCCTGGACGACCTACTTCCCGAGGCGTTTGCGGTGGTCAAAAACACCTGCCGGCGGCTCTCCGGCACCACCGTGAATGTAACCGACCACGAGTTGACTTGGGAAATGGTCCCTTACGATGTGCAGCTCATCGGCGGCATCGTGCTGCACCAGGGCAAGATCGCGGAGATGGCCACTGGCGAAGGCAAGACCCTCGTGGCCACGCTGCCGGTTTACCTGAATGCGCTCGCTGCTAAAGGCGTGCATGTTGTCACCGTGAACGACTATCTGGCCCGCCGCGACGCAGAGTGGATGGGCGCCGTATACCGCTACCTGGGCCTTACGGTCGGCTGCATTCAGGCGAATATGCGCCCCGAGGTGCGGCGCGAGCAATACGAGTGCGACATTACGTACGGGACCAACAGCGAGTTCGGCTTCGACTATCTGCGCGACAACATGACCATGCGCCCGGAGCATCGTGTGCAGCGCGGACACGCCTTCTGCATCATCGACGAAGTGGACAGCATTCTCATCGACGAAGCCCGCACGCCGCTCATCATCTCCGGCCCGGTCGCCAACTCGTCCGTGAAGCAGTTCATGACCGTGAAGCCGGCAGTGGAGATGCTCTACCGCAAGCAGCGCGATCTCTGCACCCGCCTCATGAAAGAGGCGAAAGGGCTGATCGAAGAGGGCGACACCGAAGCGGCCTCCGTGCGACTCTATCAGGTGCACCAGGGCATGCCGAAGAACAAGCAGTTGCTCAAGCTGATGGAAGACGTCGAGGTGCGGCGCCTGCTCGAGCGGGTGAATGACGCGATGCTCACCGATATGCGCAAGGAAGAGGCGCGCGAACTGCGTGAGGCGCTTTACTTCAGCATCGACGAAAAGGGACACGACGCCAGCCTCACCGACCGGGGCTGCGCCGCGATCAGTCCGGAAGACCCCAATGCCTACGTGGTGCCCGACCTGGTCACCTCGCTCTCGGAACTCGACGGCGACCACAGCCTCAGCGAGGAAGATCGCACCGAGCGCCGCGAAAAGCTGCAACGCGAGTTCGCGGATCGCAGCGAAAAGATTCATGCGGTGGACCAGTTGATCCGCGCCTACTGCAATTACGAGCGCGACGTCGAGTATGTCGTGCAGGACAACCGCGTCATCATCGTCGATGAAAACACCGGCCGCCTCATGGATGGCCGGCGCTGGAGCGATGGGCTGCATCAGGCCGTGGAGGCGAAGGAAGGCGTGGCCGTAAACCAGGAAACGCAGACCCTGGCCACGATCACCATTCAGAACTACTTCCGCATGTACGACAAACTCTCCGGCATGACCGGTACGGCGGAAACGGAGGCGGACGAGTTCCACCAGATCTACAAACTCGACGTCATGGTGATCCCCACCAACCGGCCGGTGCGCCGTATGGACTACCACGATGCCGTCTACCGGACGCAGCGGGAGAAGTACGCGGCGATTCTCGAAGAGATCCAGGACTGCCACGAACGGAAACAGCCGATTCTGGTCGGTACCGTTTCGGTCGAAGTGTCGGAACTCATCAGCCGCATGCTGCGCCGCGCCAAGATTCCGCACAACGTACTCAATGCCAAGAACCACGAGCGCGAAGCCGAAATTGTCTCCCGTGCCGGCGAGCCCGGCGCGGTTACGATCGCCACCAACATGGCCGGGCGTGGCACCGACATCAAGCTGGGGCCGGGCGTCATTCACCTCGATACGTCCGTCATCAAGTCGCAGGTCTCGCTGGATGACAAAGTGGACGGAAAACTTCTCCGCGACCTACTCATGGACAAACCCTGTGGACTGCACGTCATCGGTACGGCCCGCCACGAGTCGCGCCGTATCGACCGTCAGCTCCGCGGCCGCTGCGCGCGCCAGGGCGATCCCGGCTCCTCGCGCTTCTACGTCTCGCTCGAAGACGATCTGATGCGCCTGTTCGGCTCCGACAAGATGTCGAAGTGGATGTCGAAGATGGGGCTGGAAGAGGGCGACGTGCTCGAGAGCCCGCTGCTGAACCGCTCTCTCGAAACGGCGCAGAAGCGTGTGGAGCAATACAACTTCGGCATTCGTAAGCGCACGCTCGAGTATGACGACGTCATGAATGCCCAGCGCGAGGTGATCTACGGCTTTCGCACCGAGGTGCTCACCGGCGACAATGTGCGCGAGCAGCTTTACGACATCTTCGATGATGTCGTCGATGCCAAGGCCGCCGCCATTACCGGGCGCCATGACGAGGAAGCCCTGGAGGAGTTCCTCGAATGGATCAACACAACCTTCCCCGTCGGCGTCCGGCGCAACGAGTGCGAGCCGTTCAAAGAAGATCCGGAAGGGCTCAAGTCGTTCGTGGCGAAGAAGGTGCGCGATGCCTACGAACTCAAGGCCTCGAAGGAGCATGTCGAGGGGCTCAAAGAGCTCGAACGAATGGTGATCCTCAATTCCATCGATAACCACTGGCAGGAATACCTTCGCAACATGGACGCCTTGCGGCAGGGGGTCACGTTGCGCGCGTATGGCCAGCGCGATCCGCTGGTGGAATACAAGAAAGAGGCCTACGAAATGTTCTCGGACCTTGAGGACATGGTGAAGGCCGAAATCGCGTCGCGCGTTTTCCGTTCGTCCACCTCGCTGGACGCCATGCACAACTTTCTCACTTCGCTACCGCGGCAGACGGTGCACGAAGAGACCTCCGCCCTTCAGCAGCAGCGACGCGCCGTCGCGTCGCAGCGGGCCGCCGTGCCTGTGGGGGCTGGCGGCGGGCCGAGGTCGGGAGCGGACGAAGCCTTCGAAGCGGCGCTTTCCGAGAAGAGCACGCCGGTCCGCCGCGACCAGCCGAAGGTCGGGCGCAACGACCCGTGCCCATGCGGGAGCGGCAAGAAGTACAAGAAGTGCTGCGGCGCCGGGCAATAGGCTGCTCCTGCGGTGGCCCAACATGGGGCCTGTGAAACCGGTGCGGACCAGATCACCATATCGTCTTCAGGCCGTATGCAACGAAGGTCGGATCCAGCGAAATGATGTCCAATCGTTCGCAAAAAGCCTGGGCGACCAGCAGCCGATCGAACGGATCACGATGATGAAAGGGCAAAGAGTGCACGCGCGCGGCGTGCTCGATCGCGACCGGGAGCACGTCCAGATCGTTTTCACTCAAGATGCGCGGCAAGTCCTCCTCCAGCGAATAGGAGAGAGTCAATTTGCGCAGGCTGACCTTGATGGCCATTTCCCATACGCTGGCGGTGCTGACATGAATGGTGTTGCCCGCGTCTTCCATGGCGCGGGCAGCAGGGGCGGATAACCGCCGGTCGCCCTGCAGAAACCAGAGCACAGCGTGCGTATCGGCCAGCAGACGCATCACCGATACTCCGCGAAGTCGTCCAGCGGGGCGTCAAAGTCCGGCGCCATCCAGAATTTCCGGCTTCGGGCCGCGCCCTGCCGCCGTTGCTTCCGGCCCTGCGGCAGCGGCACCAATTCCGCAACCGCCTTTCCGTGTTTCGTAACGACGAAGCGATCACCCTGCTCAACGCGGCTGATCAGCTCAGATAACCGCGTCTTGGCTTCAAAAACCCCCACGGATTGCGTCTTCATTCTGCTAAACTAGTCTAACCAGACATATTTGTCAACGTCCGGCCAGCAATTCTCAGTTTGGCTCTTGCCGCCTGAAGGCGGGACTACAAACGGGGGGGGAAACCCGGCGAAAAAGCGTTCGTAGTCGCTGCTTCAGTAGGCCAACCCGTTACGGTCCATACTGAGATTCTTTCCGGTGCAGCTTCCTGTGCTTGCCGAAGCCGACTCTTCGTGGAATGCTCGCGGCCTTTTGGATGGAATTCCCCGTTATGGACGCGATTCTTGACCTGCCCCTCATCGACCTGTTGAGCCTCGGCTACATCCTGCTCGCCGCGCTGATTGGCCTGAAGCGTGGCCTTTCCTGCGAACTCTCGCGGCTTTTGTCCATTGGCATCGCTGTCTTTGCCGGCTGGCGATTGCACGGCCCCATCGGGCGAATGGTAGCGGGCGTGACCCGTCTGGAGGGCACGGATGCGTTCCTGGCCGGCTTCCTCACCGTGATTCTCGGGGCTGGCCTGCTGATGGCGGTGCTGCGCTGGTCGCTGCGCAAGGTCATGGCCATGAGCTTCCACCCGGTGGTGAATCGGATTGGCGGCGGCGTGGCTGGCGGCATTCGCGGGCTCTTGATTGCCTCGGTCCTCTTTATCGGTGTCGGGATGTCGCGAAGTAACTACCTGCAGAGAAAGTTCATCGACGAATCGATGGTGGGTACCTTCGTCATGGATAACGTGCTGCCTCTCTACACCGCATTCCGCGAAGCGGCCGAACCGCGCGAGCCGGATGCCGAGGACGAGGCGGAAAAGCCGGAGCACGATCCGGAGACGAACGGGGAGTCATAGGCCCCGTTTGCCACGTGGCCTCGGCTTTTTCGGATCGATCCAGTTCTCGATGCGCAAATCCGGGCGTCTTGCCAACACGCGCCCTTCCGCCTAGCCTTTCCGCCAGTCCAACGCAGATGAAGAGCAGCCGAGAAGATCGTGGCCGGAATCATTCCTAAAGAGCAGATCGAAGAAGTACGCGTCCGCGCCGATATCGTGGACGTGATCAGCGCCTATGTGCCGCTCAAGCGCGCAGGCGGCAGCCTCAAAGGACTCTGCCCATTCCATAAAGAAAAGACCCCTTCCTTTAATGTCGACCCGCGCCGTCAGATCTTTCGCTGCTTCGGCTGCGACAAGGGCGGCGACGTCTTCCGTTTCCTGATGGAATATGAAAACGTCGATTTCCCCACCGCTGTCCGCCTGCTCGCGGATCGAGTCGGCGTGCGCATTCAGGCCGACCGTTCGGAACGGCGGCCGGAGGGACCCGATAAACGGACCCTGTTGAATGTGCTGGAGGAGGCCGCGCAGTGGTATCACCAAACTCTGCTCAATGAGGCGGCGGCGGGCGCTGCGCGAGCCTATCTGAATGAGCGGGCGTTGCAGGATACGTCCGTGGAGAATTTCCGCATTGGCTATGCGCCCAGCCAACGCGGCGCCCTCTTGCGCTGGGCCAAAGAAAAGGGGTTCGGCCAGGATCTTCTCCTGGCGGTCGGGCTCCTGGCGGAATCGGACCGCGGACCGGAGCCCTATGAACGGTTCCGGGACCGGCTCATGTTCCCCATTTGCGACGAGGTCGGGCGCGTGGTGGGCTTCAGTGGGCGCATGATGAATCCGGAGGTGCGCGCCGCGAAGTATGTCAACAGTCCGGAAACGGCGCTGTTCCGTAAGAGCAACATCCTCTTCGCGCTGGACCGCGCGAAGAACGCCATGCTGGAGGCCCGCACGGCGCTGCTCTGCGAAGGGCAGATCGACGCGATCCGCTGCCATGAAGCCGGCGTGTTGAACGCCGTAGCCACCCAGGGCACCGCGCTCACCGCCTCGCACGCTCGCCTGCTGCGCCGTCACGCGGATGAGGTGGTCATTGTACTCGATGCGGATGCCGCGGGCGAAGCCGCGGCGGTGCGCTCCGCGGAGGCGTTTCTGGAGGTTGGCCTCGCGGTGCAAATCGCCGCCCTGCCGCCAGGCGAAGATCCGGACAGCCTGATCGTGAAACAGGGCGCGCAGGCCTTTCAAGAGGTGGTTGCCGGGGCGGTTTCGGTGATTCGCTTTCAAGTGCAGCGCTTCGAGCGGAAGGGCGATCTCGCGAGCGATGCAGGGCGGCAACGCGCCGCGAAGGCATTGATTGAGGTGATCAGCCATGCGGAAAACGAGGTGCAAAAGGAAATGCTGATCGAGGAAGCAGCCCGCGAATTGGGCCTTCTGCCCGCGGCTCTGCGTGCCGGGCTGGCGCGGACGCGCACGCCCTACAGCCTGGAGCGAAGCACCGAAGTCGTGGCTAGACCCGAGCCGACGACGGTCTACCCGCCGGAAGAAATCGGCCTGCTCGATCTTCTGCTGCATCATCCCGAAGTCACTCCATTGGTGCGCGATCACCTGCCGATCGGCCACTTCACCCATCCGGACTGCCGCCAGATCGCCGACTGCCTGCTGGCCCCGGAGAGTGACGGCCCGGACGGCCTGCTACGGGAACTGGACAGCAGAGACGCGGATGAGGCCTGCACGCAACTGGCCATTCGCCTGCAAACGGACCCCTCGAAAGTGCGAGGAATTGAGTTTTCCACCGAGGAGGCCGCCAAGGACACGCTGCTGCGGCTTTGGCGGAAATATTTCGAGGCGGAGCGCCGCCGCGTGCAGCAGGAGATTCGCCAGGCGGAGGGCGAAGCGCGCAAGCAGCTTCTCATGGAGTCAAAGCAACTCACCGAGGATATCAGCCGCATGCGCCAGGGCTGGGCGCTGGCTGAACCGATCCTGGAACTGAGCATGCCAATGCCCGGTTCGGAAGGATAATGCGGTTTTTTTCGACCGATGCTTGACCCCAGTGGCGGCCTGACAGATATTGCATGCCGCTTTCTCAGGGGTATCATAGGCGAGGTCTGTCCTTTTCCGGTGTTTTTGTATGGCAAAAAAGTCTGTTTCTTCCAAAACCAAGTCTTCCAAAGCTGCATCTTCCAGCAAGAAGGTTACGAGCAAATCGGCCCCTAAAAAGGCCGCTAAACCGACGCCGGCTAAGGCCAAGAAGAGCGCTGGCTCTGCAAAGAAGGGCGTCGGCACCAAGACCAAGGTGGCCAAGTCAAAGCCCGCCCCCGTCAAGAAGGCTGCCTCCCCCAAGGCTACCGCGAAGGCGGCTCCGGCCACCGGAAAGAGTGCCTCCGGCGGAAAAAAGGTGAGTAAGAGCAGGGCGAGCGCCGCGAAACGGGAAGCAGGCGTGACTGGCAAAGAGATCCGCCAGGCGAGTACGCCGCCCGTCCAGGACAACAAGGAAACCGTCCTCGTCGGCGAGATGAACCGCGAGGAACGCAACGAGAAGATCAAAGAACTGATCAAGATCGCGAAGGACCAGGGCTTCCTTACCTACGACAACATCAACGAAACGCTCCCGGAGAGCGTCATCAGCCCGGACGAGTTCGAAGGCGTTCTGATTCTGCTGCGCGGCATGGATATTGAGGTCATCGAGGCCTCTGAAGCAGACGACTTCAAGCAGAAGATGGAGCAGGAGGAGCGCGCCCGCCAGCAGCAGCGCGTAGACGTGCTGGACGATCCGGTCCGCATGTATCTCAAGCAGATGGGCCAGGTGCCGCTGCTGACGCGCGAGCAGGAAGTTGAGATTTCGATGCGAATCGAAGAGGCCGAGATCAACACGCGCACGTTGTTCAACCGGTTCGGTTTCGCAACCGAGGCCTACCTCGGCCTGGCCGACCGGCTGGAGCGAGGTCAGGAACGGTTCGACCGGGTGATCAACGATAAATTTGTCACCAGCCGCGACAAATATATGGAGCATCTGCCCAAGCTGCGCAAGTCCATCCACCGGCTGCACGAGGACATTGGAAAACGATTTGTCGATCGGAACAAGGCGAAGGGCGCCGCGTTGGCCAAGCAGACCAAAGGGTTCGAAAGCGCACTGACACGTATCGGCTCGAACTTCGAAAAGCTCTACTATAAGCAGAAGGCGGTGGAAGACCTGGTGGATGTCGCCGACGACCATTATCGTCGCTACATGAGCCTCAAGCACTCCCTCGTTTCCCTTGAGAAGAGCAAACGCAAGAAAGCCAACCACACTGAAGAAGTCAAAGCCGTCAAGACCCGCCTCGTGGAAGTTGAGCACGAGTATCGCATGACCGCCGAAGAGTTCGAGGCCACGTATGCGGAGCTCCGCAAATGGGTGCGCAAGGGGCTCCAGGCCAAGACGGAGATGGTGGAGGCGAACCTCCGTCTCGTCATCAGCATTGCGAAGAAATACACGAACCGCGGCCTCTCCTTCCTGGACCTGATTCAGGAGGGAAATATGGGGCTGATGAAGGCCGTCGAGAAATTCGAGTATCGGCGCGGCTACAAGTTCAGCACCTACGCCACCTGGTGGATTCGGCAGGCGATTACGCGCTCGATCGCCGACCAGGCGCGCACCATCCGCATTCCGGTCCACATGATCGAAACCATCAACAAGCTGATGCGTGTGCAGAAGCAGTTGATCCAGGAACTCGGCCGCGAGCCGACCCCGGAAGAGTTGGCGGAGGAAATGTTGATGCCGGTAGACCGGGTGCGTGCCGTTCTCAAGATGGCGCAGCAGCCCATTTCGCTCCAGAGCCCTGTGGGGGATAGCGAAGACACACATTTCGGCGACTTTATTGAAGACAAAGCCGCGGAAAACCCGTCAGACATGACCGCCTACAGCCTGCTCAAGGACCGGCTCGAAGACGTACTCGATACCCTCACCGAACGGGAACAGGAAGTGCTGACCCTGCGCTTCGGCCTTGCGGATGGCTACTCCCGCACGCTGGAGGAAGTCGGACGGAAGTTCAACGTCACGCGCGAGCGTATCCGGCAGATCGAAGCGAAGGCCCTGCGCAAGATGCGCCATCCGACACGTCTCCGGAAGTTGCAAGGGTTCCTGGAAGGCACCGACTCTCCGCTGGAAGCGGTTTAAGCTGCATGGCGATATCTGAAGGCCGAACAGACGTTACGCTCGCGCTTCCGGATTCCACGGCAACCCCCCGATGAGCTCAGGCCTACGCCCCTTCGCCGGAGGCAAGCACTTGCGCATACCCCTGCCGGTAGGTTGGATAGCGGAACGTATAGCCCGAAGCGCGGAGCCGCTGGCTATCTACTCGCTTCTCGCCCCGCGCCCGGCGTCGGCTCGCTACGGGTGCGTCCGGCGCTTCGCGTGCCAGCACCACGCCCATCTTTTCCGCCAGCCAGGCGAGCACCTCCCCGCGGCGCGCAGGCTGCTCGTCGCATCCGAGATAGAGCGGCTCCGGCAATTCGTTCAGCAGCAGATGGCGAATGGCCCCGACACAGTCGTCGCGATGAATCTGGTTAAGCCAATCGCCCCCATCTGCAGGCAGACGCAGAGAGCCGTCGGAAACGCCTCGCACCAGCCGCGAACGGTCGGGCCCGTAAATGCCCGCAAAGCGCAGGATGGCGATCGAGCCCGGTGCCGTGCGGGCCACGGACTCCGCGGTCAGCATGCAACGGCCAGTTTCGGTTCCGGGCTCCGCAGGCGTCGTTTCGGTGACCCACCCGCCCTGACGGTCCCCATAGACGCCCGTGCTCGACACAAACAGGTATCGCCTCAAATCGCGGGAGGAGCGCCGTATCGCCTCCACCACGTTTCGTTGGCCCTCCACAAAAACTGCCTCGTGGCTCTGTCCGCTGCCCGCTCCGCCGCGCGAAGCGCAGAACACGACGCCGTCCAGATGCGGCGGAACCGTATGCAGGCTCTCGGGCCGGGTCACATCGCCCGGCAAAGGGGCCACGCCTTCGGGCAGAGGCCCCGGACTTCGGCGCAGGCCCCAGACCTGCCGACCCTCCGCAGCCAGCGATGCCGCGAGCGGAGCGCCCACATAGCCGCAGCCCACGACAAGAATCCGTTGCATCGGCAGCGCTCTATGCGGTTGAATAGGGGCCATGATCTCTTCGTCTTTGCGGGCAGACGAAGAATACGTGATCTGAAACAGCCGGAGCGAGCCGAACCATGAGAATTCTTGCGAAGTCCCTTCTAAAGCCAGGCCGCAAGGAGTACGGCGCGGCGGCGCTGCTGCTTTCCTTCGCTCTCCTTTTTGCCGGCGGCTGCGCCACGAATCCGGTTACGGGGCGCTCGGAGCTGCAGGTGATCTCCGCATCTCAGGAGGTCATGCTCGGCGCTCAGAACTTTCAGCCCATGCAGCAGGCCGAGGGTGGTGCCCTGATCAATTTCCCGGAAGTCAGCGACTATGTCTCCCGCGTCGGCCAGTCGCTGGCCCAGGTCAGCGATCGCCCGGAACTGCCCTACGAGTTCGTCGTGGTAAACAACCCTGTGCCCAATGCCTGGGCCTTGCCGGGCGGCAAGATCGGGATCAACCGAGGTCTACTCACCGAACTCAGGAGCGAGGCCGAACTGGCCGCGGTGCTCAGCCACGAAATTGTGCATGCCGCCGCGCGGCATGGCGCGAAAGCGGTCGAACGCGGAATGCTCCTGCAGGCGGGCCTGGTCGGCATCGGGCTCGCTTCGCAAAACCATGACTACCGCGACCTCATTGTGGGCGGCGCCGGAATCAGCGCGCAGCTCTTGAATCTGCGCCATAGCCGTGACGCGGAACGGGAAGCGGACTTCTTCGGCATGAAATACATGGCCGCCGCCGGCTACGATGTGCGCGCCGCCATCGAGTTGCAACGCACCTTCGTGCGTATGGCGGAAGAGAAGGGGCACGGCAACGAAGGCTGGCTGGCCGGGATGTTCTCCAGCCACCCGCCCTCTCGCGAACGGGTGCTGGCCAACGAGCGCAGCGCTTCGGCTTATCCCGCGGGGGGGCGTGTGGGTCGTGAGGAGCACGACCAAGCCCTGGCGGCCCTGCGCGAGGCGGCACCCGCCTACGAGGCACTGGCCAGCGGCTACGAGGCACTCGCGCAGAACCAGCCCCGCCGGGCACTGCAATTCGCTCAGCAGGCGTCGCGGCTGCGTGGCGACGAGGCCCACTTCTTCGGCCTCGAAGGCAAGGCGAGGTATGCCCTCGGCGATGTCGGGGGGGCCATTCGG
>SLOV01000372.1 GCA_007132345.1 Kiritimatiellia bacterium | reverse complement strand
GCTCGGCTTCCCGAGCCGGAAACAGGACCGTTCAAGCACCGGCCGCGTAACCGCGTCCGCTCCACCCAAAACGCAATTCAGCGGCTCGCGGAGCGGCTCGGCTTCCCGAGCCGGAAACAGGACCGTTCAAGCACCGGCCGCGGAAGCGCGTCCGCTCCACCCAAAACGCAATTTAGCGGCTCGCGGAGCGGCTCGGCTTCCCGAGCCGGAAACAGGACCGTTCAAGCACCGGCCGCGTAACCGCGTCCGCTCCACCCAAAACGCAATTCAGCGGCTCGCGGTGCGGCTCGGCTCTTGACCGCCCGCCGTCCGCCGGCGGTTCCCGAGCCGGCCTCGCCTACCGCCCCTCCCTCGGCAGCGGCACGATCAGATCGGCATCGGTATAAAACTCACGGTCCGGCCCCGCGGAACGAATCTCCAATGCCTGACTGGAGAGATGATGAAAGAAGAAAGGCGTGCCCCAGGCATCGACCAACTCACCCGCCGCGTTGAGGCGCGGATGCTCCTCGGGAAACACCGCCAACGCGCCGGGCTGGCGCCCCGTTAGAATTCGCATCAGTGCCGCATTGTCTTCAGCCGTCGGGAACGCTCCGCGTAAACGGCGGTAACCCTCCAGGATTTCCAGCAGCACCGCCGGTTCTTCCTCGGGGGCCGTCCCTGCATCGCCAAAAGTAAGCGCCAGCGGGTGGAGCGGCGCGGCAGGGGCACGAGGTTCGACCGGCGACTCGGCAACTTCCGTCTCTCCTTTCGCTTGGGGCATCGGCGCATCGCCCGCTGGGATCATGACCTTGGACAACTCTGCGTAATAGAGATGCCCAACCCAAAAGACCACCGCCCCTATCAGTAGGAGCGCCCCAATAATCACCAGCAGCAGGCGCCAGATCTTCACAACGCCATGAACCCAAGGTCGGGTTGCGCGAATCGCCCGATATTCGGCAGCACCAGTGGCAGATCGCCTTCGGCGATGCCGAACCAGCGGGCGAGCGTCGCGGACATCTCGTCGGTGGAGATGGTCGGGATCCAACTGCCGCGCGTGCCGGTGTCCTGCGGGCCCTGAATCTGGAGAATGGGCATATCGCCGTAGATCTGGCCGCCGTTGACGGCGTCGCCGACGATGATGTGATGGCCACCCCAGGCATGGTCCGACCCTTTGCCATTGCTGTTGTAGGTGCGATTGAAATCGGACGCGGTGAAGAGCGTAACCTTGTCGGCAATGCCCAGGGCGGCGGTGCCGTGGTAGAAATCCGCAACGGCATGGCTGAGCTGCTCGAGCAGCGCATCGTGGTCGTCGAGCTGCTCGTCGTGCGTGTCGAACCCGCCCAGCGCCGCGAAGAAAATCTGGCGGCGCATGCTCAGCGAGTGGCGGGCCTCGATCAGGCGCAAGATCATGCGAAGCTGAGCGGCGACCGGGTTCAAGCCCCCTTCGGGCAACGTGCTGTTCGCGAAGGTATCGTTGTGGTCCTGCACATTCTCCAGCGCACTCTTCAGCAACGTGTCGTTGGCGATCGCGCGGTTCATGATGTCGGCATATTCCTGCTCGAAGAGGTGGCCATAGCTACGGTTGAGCATCTGGTTCAGGCCCATGTAGGTCTCGCGAACCGGTGTCGATAGCTCGTCGTACTGCGACAACCCGATGCTGCCTTGTGGCGTGACATGATATTGCACCACCTCTTCGCCGACCTGGAAGAAGTTGGAGCCCGCGATGGAGATATTCATCGAGACCTGCGAGCCCTCGTTGAGGGACTGCATCAGGTCCGCCATACGGCCGCCCCATCCGGTTATCCTCTGCGAGTCGGGTACGGAGGTCTGCCACTGCACCTGCTGGTCGTTGTGCGAGAAGAGATGCGGAGGCAGCGCCGCACCGCCGGAGAGATATTCTGCCTTCGTGATGGGGGCAACCAGCGTTCCGACATTGCAGACGATGGCCATGCGCTCGTCTTGGAACAGGGACTGCAGCGGGGCCATGGCGGGGTGCAGGCCGAATTCGCGCCCATCGTCGTTTGGAATGTTGAGGGGCAACAACGACTCGCGCGGCAGAGCGAGAATGCCGCGATCGCGCTCATAGTCGGCATACGCCGAGAGATCGCGCGGCACGAGGGTGTTGTTGGCGTCGTTGCCGCCGTAGAGGAAGAGGCAAACGAGAATGCGGCTGTCGTCAGTGGGCAGGCCCTGCGCAGAGACTGTGGCATTGAAGAGGCGTAGCGTTCCAATGGTCGAGAGCAGGCCGGCGAAGCTGAAACCGGCACAGGCGGCTTGTCCAATGAACTCGCGGCGGGTGATGCGTTGGGATTTCATCGCTGCACAAAAAACTCCGGTGAATTGAGGATGAGATAGAGCGCAAGGCGTACTCGTCTGCGCTGGCGGTTGTAAGAGTAATCGTACCAGCCGGGAAGCGAAGCGTAAACCGCCTCGATGTCCGCGCGCAGTTCCGGGGACATCGCGCCGAAGAGCAGGCGGTCGTTGAGATGGTCGAGGAGCAAAGCCTGCGCCTCAACAGGTGTCAAGCCCGGCAGGTCGAGAATGGCGATGAGGGGATCGAGATCGAGTTGCAGGACCACGTTGCTGCCTTCGCTATCGGGTTCCTGCGTCCAGATGCCCCAGTTCAACGCGATGTAATTCAGGTTGGCCTGGCGGATGGCGCTAATCTCCGCGAAGATCTGGAATTCCGGCGAGAGCAGTCCGGCGCGGGCGATCCGGCCAGGTTGCCGGTAAACGGGCTGGAAGAAATTGAAGACGGAGGGGGCCATCAATGGAGCTTGCTCGGGCAGCGACCACTGATAGTTCACGAAGAGTCTGGGGTCGTTATCGTCTGCGAAGGGAGCAGGCGGCGGCACAGCGCGGAGCAGGCGCGTGATGCGAAGGATCGGCTCGATCGGCTTCCCGTAGCTGACGCTGTCGCGGTAGGAAGGGGCCCTCGCTTCAGGGTCGAGCAGCACGGCGCGCAGCGTGGCGCCAAGGTCGCCGCGCACACCACTTCCGTTGTCGTTGAAGACGGAGGCAACGCGGTAAATGTAGCCGGGGCTCGGATTACTGGTGACGAAGCGCTGAATGAGCTGGCGGGCCATAAACGGGCCGACGTTAGGATGGTGGAACAGGGCATCGAGCGCCTGGCTCATGCGCAGCACGCCGTTCGTGCCGGCCGGTACGGTCACGCCGCCGAGCAGCACGCGTTCCTGCGTGTCGTGAAAGTCGGGGTAGAAGGACATGGGACGCATGCTGTCCCAGCCCCAGTAGAACCAGCCCGAGGGATCGGCGACGTTGCCGTTGCTCCAGCGAGGTGGATCCGCGTAATCGTAGTGCGCGCCCCAGCCCGTGAAGACATGAGCCAGTTCCACCGTGTCATGCTGCGTATAGGTGGCGATCGGCATGCCTTCGGCGTCGAGGCGCAGCGAGCCGTCGTTGTGCATTTCCATCAGCCCAACGGAGAAGAGCTGCATGACTTCGCGCGCGTAGTTCTCGTCCGGCTCATGGCCGGTGACGGGGTCCGGCTTCTGATTGCGTATCATACTGAGAAAGCCGCCCATCATGGGGCTCAGCGTTACGGTTTCGAGCAGATCGCGGTAATTGCCGAAGGCATGTTCGAGGAGCTGATCGTAATAGAGCGTAGTGCCCTCGTGCGAACCCTCGAGCGCAATGAGTTGGGAAATAACGAAGATCTGGCTCAACGCAAAGGCCATTCGCTGGCGAAGCTGGTCGGGGGCGGTGAGCGCGTGTTGCCACCACGCCTCCTGGCGGGACCGATACCAGCCATCGTTGCCGTCGCGGTCGAGCAGCTCCGCGCGACGATGTTGCACGAAGGGAAGGTGATACGTGGGGGGCAAGGCAAGTTGGGCATCGATCCAGTCTGGATAGGAAGAGGAGAGCAGCGCCACGAGTTCGTCTTCGGTCGGGCCAAAGGTGGCCTGCGCAAGGAAGCGGGAGGCTTCGCCCACATCCCCGTCCGGCGTTGCCGGTGCGGAGGCGGGCGTTGGCGGTTCGGGCATCACGTCCCAGCCAGGGGCCAGTTGTAACTGCCCGATCAGCTCCGCATCGGGATAGGCAGAGGAGCGAACGCGGACCCAGAGCTGCTCGTTATCCAGGGCGTCGATGATCGCCGCGCTCGTCAGGCCATGAGTCGGGTCGAACGACCAGTCCATGGGCGGCACCTGGTCGAGCGGCAGATGGAGAACAACCGGGCCCGTGACGCCATTGGAGGACACCAGCAACTCGGCGGCAAGCTGCTCGCCAGCCAGACCACTGAAGCTGAGGCTGACACGACTGCCAAGCGCATTGCCCGCGCGTCGTACCGAGCCCAGACCCATGCCGCTGGAGACGACGCCGTCGGCCGGGCGGAGCTGTGCGACGTAGAGCACGTCCATGGCGTCGTCGATGGTGACGGTGGCAGACGCGGGGGTGCCGAGTTCGTAAGAGGCATCGGCTGCCAGGGTCACCACGACCGTCCGTGGCGGGCTCGCGGCACCTGCCTGAAGCAGGGGGGGCACATCGATGAAGGCGGTACGTGCCCCCGCGGGCAGCGTCACCGTTCCCGAGAGTGGTGCATAATCGAAGCCGGGCACGGCCGTGCCCGCAACAGAGTAGGAAATGGTCAGAGGTTCGATGCTACCCGCGCGGTAGAGGGTGAACTGGCCGGCTGCCCCTTCTTCCGCATAGGCACGAGGAACAGTAGCGCCGATCGTCAACTGGCTGGGGCTATCGAGTATCTGCTCCGCAGCCGCGAGGTCAGGCTGGCGCGGTGTAGTGGCGGCTGAAGAGGGGTTCAGGCCCAGGATATGTTCTTCATAATCGGTCACGCCGTCGCCATCGCTATCGCCTTGATAGACGCGCAGACGAAAGACCAGCCGTCCTTCGTCCCCGGCTAGATCGTCCAGTGATTGGCCCGTACTGGAGAAGTGCGGTTCGCTGAGAATTTCCCTTGCATCAGGATCGCTGTCGGGCCGCGTCCACGCCACGGTCAAGTGGTCGCCACCCCCCCATTCGCGATGAAACACCTCGATGAAGTATGAGCGATTCGCTTCGAGGAAGACCGGAGCCGACTGCTGCTCCGGGAATTTGGTCCATTCACGATAACCCGTCCAACCGGGTACTCCCGCAATCAGCACCTTGTCAGCGGGCTCACTGGAGGTGGAGAGCCAGAGTTCACTGTGGTCGTCGCTGGCGATCCAGAAGGTGTATAGACCTGTCGTCGGCGGAACCAGCCACCCGTGAATATGCTGCCCGAAATTGTCTTCGTTGGGATCGCTCTGCGGAATGTCGAGGGCGGCGATGGTTTCAACCAGAGAGGGCGGCGGCGTTTGGTTGGCGACAAAATCTTTGAAGACAGTGAGTCCGCCGGTGGTAAGCTCGGTCCAGACGGATCGGCTCAGCGTGGAGCCAATAAAGGTGTTTATGACATCGAACTCGATGATATCGGTGCCCCCCGATCCAATCAATGGCGCGCCGACGGGATGCCATGTCTCGTGGTCGGCCGAGGCCTCTACCTGATAGAAGATGCCGGCGACGGTCGGGACCTGCATGGCAACGCGGTTCGGACCCACCATCCTGAAATCCGCGGCGCGCGGGTAGCACTGCGCATCGTGCGGGTTCGTGCCGGCGATCGACTCCTCCAGATTGGTGAAGCCGTCTCCGTCGAGGTCAGCATGGGGGTCCAGGCCGACGCCATAGACAGCCTCCCACACATCGCTCATACCGCTGTTGTTGCGGTCGATTTGTCCCTGGCTGGAAGGGATGACAAGTCCTGCCAGAAGCGCAACGGCCAGCAACCCCCCTATGCAGAAAAAACGCATGACGGGTGCAACATACATCATCTGCCCTGGAGCGTTTACACAAAACGCCAGATGCCGCAACTTTTTCCTCGGGAGAGGGTTACAGAACGTAACGGACGCGCAAAGCGTCTTGTTCGGGAAGTGGTTTCGGTGAATTCGTCTTGCGCATCAACCGATCATCGCGAGGACCCCCCGAACACACTTGGAGATACCGGCATAAACGTCCTTCACCCACGGGCCGAGCATGTAGGCCGGCGTGGAAACCACCTTGTTGGCATCGTCGATGACGAATTCCGTGACGGTGCAATCGCAGTGCTGCCCGCCCATTTCATTCAGTGCCGCTGCCGTACCGGGATCGTTACCGATCGTAATCTTGACGCCTGGCAGGAGCTTCGCGGCGATGGCGGGTGCGATGCAGATGAAGCCGATGGGCTTGCCGGCCGCATGCACATCACGGATCAAGCGCGCAACATCTTCGTTCACCTGCATCTCGGTGCCTTTGGTGGCGAAGTCGCTGAGATTCTTCGCGGCGCCATAGCCGCCGGGCAGAATCAGCGCGTCGAGTTCTTCGGCATGGACCGTGGAAAGGTCGCGAATATTGCCGCGCGCGATGCGGGCCGATTCCACAAGGACATTACGCGTCTCGCCCGTTTCGTTCCCAGTCATGTGGTCCACAACTGACAGCGAGACGTTCGGCGCTATACAGATGGCCTTCGCGCCTGCTTCATCAAGCGCAAGGAGCGCGCAGACGGCTTCGTGAATCTCCGCGCCGTCGAGGTAACCGCAACCGGACAAAAGAACGCCCACATTTTTCGACATGACAAGATCCTCCCGTTGAGTGTGGATGATGGGTCGATGAGAGGGAGCATAACAAAACCGGTGCGGTGGAGAAAGGGTCGATTGACACAGATCAGCTTTCATCTTCCGTTCCCGCGACACGAGGTCGCGGGGGACGTAGGCTCCGCAAATAAGCCCCCCGCGACCTTGTGTCACCCGCGACCTTGAGCCCCCCGCGACCCCGTGTCCCTGCTGCCTTGAGCCCCCCGCGACCTTGTGTCGCGGGAGCTGAAGATTCTGGCGCCAACGCCATTTCCTGGCCCTCATCTCTGCGATCTCCGACGGCGCGGAGTGGCGAGACCCCTTCAACCATGCTAGTCTCATCCCCTGTGAATTCCTCCCGCACCCTTGCCCGTCGCGCCGAATGGTTCGACCAGCTTGCGACCCTCCTCGAAGCAGGGGTGCCCGTCTTGCGCGCCCTCGAACTCCAACGCAACAGCGCAATGGCCAAACCCTGGCGCAAAGGCATCGATGCATGGATACGGCACCTGCAAGCAGGCGAACCGCTGCCCATCGCCCTCGCGCAGAGCGGCAACTGGCTCAGCGAATTCGACCAGACACTCCTCGGCGCCGCCGCTCAGAGCGGACGGATGGAACGCGCCCTCCGCTTCCTGAGCCACGACGACCGCGAGCGCGCCAGACTTCAGCGGCTCATGATGAGCGGCATGCTCTACCCACTCATCGTGGCACACGTCGCGCTGCTGGTCTTCCCCGTGCCGCTCCTGGTGGATGCCGTCATCGACGGTCTGCTCTCGCCGTATCTCCTCGCCAAGGCGCGGGTCTTCGTTTCGATCTATGGGGTCCTTTTCGCCGGGTACTTCCTGCTCCGCTTACTGGGCGAACACGCCCGCGCGCTCACGGAAAGGGTCGTGGGCCTGGTCCCTGGCCTCGGCGCCGCGCGCCGCTGCTGGGCCTTGAGCCGCGTCGCCGCCGCGCTCGACGGCCTGCTCGCCGCCGGGGTGGCGGTGCGCCAGGCGTGGACCATGGCCGCCGCCGCGGCCGGCTCGCCGACCGTGCAGCGTGCCGTACAACGTTGGCAGCGGGACTGGGAGCAGGGTGGGCTCCCCAGCGAATCGCTCCAGCGGCATCGCACGTTCCGCGGCGTGTTTGCCGATCTCTACGCCACCGGCGAGCAGAGCGGGACCCTCGACGAGGCCCTGCCCAGAATTCAGACTTACTATCAGGAAGAAGCCCGCCGCCATCTTCGCGTCGTCAGCGCCGTGTTCCCCGCCATCCTCTACGCGGCGGTGGTCATCGTGGTGGGCTATTACATCTTCAGCTTCTACGCAGGCTACTACCGCCAACTCGACTTCTCGTTCTAGTCCGATGCCCGGCCACCTCAAGCCGGTGTCGCGGCCGGTTCCGGTGCGGCCTTGGCACGTTCCGGCGCCTGTGAGTCGTAGTCTGCCAATTTCACCGAAACGATCTTCGAGACGCCGCGCTGCTCCATCGTGACGCCATACAACGTATCGGCCGCGGTGATCGTCTTGCGGTTATGCGTAATGATCACAAACTGCGAATGCGCCAGAAACCCTTTCACCACCTCGACGAAGCGGCCGACATTTGCGTCGTCGAGGGCGGCATCCAGTTCGTCGAGCACGCAGAACGGACTGGGCTTCACCTGGTAAACCGAGAAGAGCAACGCCACCGCCGTCATGGTGCGCTCGCCGCCAGAGAGCAGAGAGACCGATTGCAACTTCTTGCCGGGCGGGCGGGCGATGATTTCAATGCCGGACTCCAGCACATCCTGTTCGTCCACGAGCACCAGGCGAGCCGTGCCGCCACCGAAAAGGCGCTTGAACATTTGCTGAAAGTTCTCATTCACCGCATTGAAGGTCGTCGTGAACAGCTCTGTAGTCGTGGCGTTGATCTGGCGAATCATGTCCATGAGTTGCTGTTTGGCGTTCACCAGGTCTTCCTGCTGCTGCGTGAGGAACGCATAACGCTCTTCCAGTTCGCGGTGCTCCTCGATAGCCACAAGGTTGACCGGGCCCATGGATTCGAGCCGCGCGCGAATTTCGCCGATGTTGGTCTCCAGCGTTTCGGCATCGGGCCGTTCGCCGTTTTCCCATTGCGGCTCCTGTGCTTCCCGGATTTCTTCCGGCCCAACGTGGTGCTCGGCACCCGCGCGCTCGATGAGGGTCTGCCGACGAAGCCGGTCTTCGGCCAGCTCCACATCGAGCGAAGATTTGCGGGTTCGCGTTTCTTCCAGGCGCTCCCGGCGCTCGTGCAGTTCGTTCTCCTTGTGCGCGAGATCCGCGCCGCGTTCGCCTCGTTCGGCGCGCAGCCCTTCCAGTCGCTGCATATGCCCCTGCTCTTCCTGCTGGAGTGGGGCAAGCCGGGCTTCCGCTTCCTGAGAAGAGACACGAAGAGCCTCGATCTTCTCTTGATAGCCGGAAAGGCCGGACTCGCGATCCTGGATCAGCGACATCACCTCGGCAATGCGGCTGGTCAGCGACTTCTTCTGGTCGACCAAGGATTCGCACCGTTGCTTGCGCTCCATGTACCGCACACGATGCTCGCTGACGGCGCCGTGCAGCCGGGATCGTTCGCTTTCGAGGCGGCGTAGCGCTTCGTTGCTTTCGCCAATGGCCGCGCGGATCTCCTCCTGGCGCGTACGCACCTGCTTCATCGTATCATGCAGTTCCGTGCGTTGACCCTCGCTCGAACGATCCTGCTCGTTCAGCGCGTCCAACTCGAAGCTCACGGTGTCGAGGCGCTCGGCGGCCTCCCGGCTCTGCTGATCAATGATACGGCTCTCGCCCTGCTGCACGGAGAGCTGGTGCATTGCCTCTTCCAAGGCATGGCGCGCTTCACGAATGGTCTCGCGCAGGCTGGCTTCGTCGGACTGCAACGCCCCAACCTGCTCCCGCGCCGCGGCCAAATCGCTTTCATGCGCCTGTAACGCCTCGCGGCAAGCCACCAGCATCTGTCGGCGCGCGACCGGGTTGGTGTCCTGGTCGCCGGGCTTCCAATACTCGATACTGCCACTGCCACGGCGCAAGGCTCCGTCGCGAGTCACCAGGGTCACATCCCAGTCGATGCCCTGCGCCAGAGCGCCGATGTCGTCCACGAGAAAGACCCGCCCCAAGAGTCGTTCCGTCAGAGACCGCACCTCTTCCGAGCAGCGCACATGTTGCAGCAGCGGCGTACCGGGCATCGACGAAGAGGGCACCCATGCGGTGCTTTGCGTCTCGACGGCCAGCAAACGGGCAGACCCGGCAGCACGCTCGTTCAATTCCGCAAGCAGTGCAGCGGCCTCGGCATCGCTACGCACCACCAGTGCGTCAAGCCAGGCCCGCATCACCGCCTCCAGGGCCGTGCGGTATTCCGGCTCTGCGTGGAGGTGGTCGGCCAGCGAACCGAGCAGGTGCCGGCGATCGAAGCGGAGGGGTTCCGCCTCATCCAACAGCAGGCGCGCGCCGCCCGGAAATCCTTCGGCCTCTGCCTCGCTCTTCTCCAGGAGTTCGATCTGCGCACGTTTACCCGCGGCGGCCGATTGCAACGTCTCCACGCGCGCGCGCAGCTTCTTCTCTTCATCGGCCTTTGAGCGTTCGGCGGCTGTAAGCTGTTCAAGGCGCGCGCGGCACTGCGCCACGTCGCGCTCCAACTCGGCGAGCCGGGCGCGCACGCCCTCCTGCCGCTCGGCGTGCAGGCCCATGGCGCGGCCCAACTCCGTCTTCTCGGCGGCCAGACGCTCCCGGCGCACGATGGTGGTTCGTTCTTCGGCTTCAAGCTCCGAAATCTGGTTCTGCAGGCGCGCCTGGCGGTTATCGAGATCGAGCAGTTCGCTGCGCAGGGTATGCAACTGATGATTCACATCGTCGACCTGCTGCTCATGGCGTTGCAGCCGGCCGGCTTGCTCAACCAGTTCGCGGTCCGCCTGGTCCGTCTCCTCCGTGGCGACGGCGATCTGCCCCTCGATCCCCTCCAGCGTCTGCCGGTGTGCCGCCAACCGCTGCTGCGCATCTTCCGCGTCGCGCGAGTCGCGTTCGGCGATGGACTGCAACTCGACGATCCGATCGGCGTTGACCCGGATGAGTTCGCCCGCACGGCTATACTCGCTGCGCGCGGCCGAGGCGGCCTCCTGTGCCGCCGCGGCGGCCGCTTCAATCTCGCCGAGTTCGCTGCGCGTCTCGGCGATGCCCGCTTCGAGCGATTGGACCTCCTGGCGAATCGCCTCGTCCTGCTCACGCAAGTGTGCCGCCTGATTCTCCATGCGCTGAATGCGCTCGTCGAATTCGGCAAGCCGCTCCCGGCAGAAGAAAAGATCGAGCGCGCGCAGCTCGTCCTGCATCGTCTGGTAGCGACGCGCCTTTCCTGCCTGGCGTTGCAGCGAAATAATCTGGCGCCGAACCTCGCGGATGATGTCATCGAGACGCAACAGATTGGCCTCCGTATGGTCCAGCTTGCGAAGCGCCTCCTTCTTGTC